>JAVCCZ010000074.1 GCA_030765265.1 Candidatus Erginobacter occultus | reverse complement strand
GTC
Source organism: Candidatus Erginobacter occultus (assembly GCA_030765265.1). GTDB lineage: Bacteria > Auribacterota > Erginobacteria > Erginobacterales > Erginobacteraceae > Erginobacter > Erginobacter occultus. The sequence continues at coordinate 23,705 of JAVCCZ010000074.1, read as the reverse complement.
GCCGGCGACCGCCGGGTTGGCCCCGGCGCCGGAGAGCGATCCCTGCGGCGCGGTGATCCCGGCGGATTCGTTCTGGAAGACGAAACCGTCCGGGGGGACGGTGTTGGTGACGATCAGGGAGGAGGCGGTATCGGCATACCAGGCCGGGTTCTCAACCGATATATAGTAAGTATGCGCCTCGCAGCGGTTGGAGTCCTCCTCCCCGGTCAGGGAGAGAGACAGGGGGAAAGCGGGGTAAGCCGGAAAAAGAATAATTAACAGGGAGACAATCGATAAGGTGATTTTCATATTTTTCCAGTTCCTTGGCTTTCTTGGTCAGTATGGGGCCGCCCGTCTGTACCTGTCAAATCAAAAAAAAACGGGGGCTACTGGATAATGCAAGTATCGTGCCAACTGCTTTTGATTTGGGAACTGGCGGTCAGCGCTCCCGAATCCGGCAAATTCTTCCCCTTTTTCGGGAAAATCCTGCCGGGGGCGGGAATTGACAGCGGCGGAGGGTTCCGGTAGACTCCCGGCCGTGAACCTCCGCTCATCTTCAGTCCGGGTCGTCGGTCTCAGCCTCCTGATCGCCCTGGCCGCGGCGGCGGCCACGGCGGCGGGGATATTCGAGAAGCTGGAAAACCTCGCCTACGACGCCGCGCTCCGACTGGGAGCGAAGCACCCCAAGGATCCGGCGGTGGTGGTGGCGGCGATCGACGAGTCCAGCCTGGAACGGGTCGGGCGCTGGCCCTGGCCCCGCTCCCGGACCGCTGAACTGATCGAGGCGATCTCCGCCGGCGGCCCGGCGGCGATCGGCATCGATATCGGCTTCTTCGAACCCGACCGGGAGCGGCCGGCGGGCGACCGGGCGCTGGCCGAAGCGGTCGCCCGGGCGGGGAACGTCGTTCTCCCGGTCTACCTCGCCGCCCGGCCGTCCCTGGGCGAGATGGTCGCCTTCCTGGATCCCTATCCCGGACTGGCGGAGGCCGCCGCCGGGCGGGGGCACGTCCACACCGAACCCTCGCTCGACGGGATCACCCGGAAGATCTACCTCCGCCAGGAGATCGCCGGGGAGAGCCGCTGGGCCTTCGGCCTGGCCGCCGCCGCCGAGTTTCTCCGCCGGACCGGGCGGGAAGGGAGAATCACCGCCGGGGAGGGGGGGGTCCGGGTCGGGGAGATCGACATCCCCTCCCCCGCCCGGCCGTTCTCCCCGCCGGGTCCGGAAGCCGGGTTGATTGTCCAGGAGTACCCGCTCTACATCCGTTTCGCCGGACCGGGCGGAACCTTCCTCCGTCTCTCCGCCTGGGAGATCCTCCAGCCGGGATTCCCCCGAAAGATCTTCCGGGATAAGATCGTCCTGGTCGGGGCGACCGCGCCCGGGCTGGGGGACCTGGCGATGACCCCCCTCTCCACCGAACGGGACCCGATGCCCGGAGTGGAGATCCAGGCCAACATCGTCAACACCATCCTCTCCGGACAGTTCGTCACCCGGCCGCCCTTTGCCGCGGCGGCGGCGCTGATCTTAATCCTCAGCCTCCTCTCCGGCCGGATCTTCCACCGCCGTTCCGGCCGGTGGGGGCTGCTCTGGCTCCCTGTCCTGCTGATTGCGGCGGCCGGCCTCTACCTCCTCCTCCTTCTCCGCTTCCGGATCTGGCTGGAGGTCTGGCCCCTGCTGGCGGTGATCGCGGCCAACTACTTGGCGGTCAGCGGGTCCCAGCTGGCTTTCCTCTTCCGCTCGCTCGATTCCGAGATTGGGACCCTCAGCCGCCGGGAGCGGATCTCCTCCTCTCCGCCCGCCGGGGAAGGGAGCGAGGAGTCGGAGCGCTTCTTCTCCTTCCTCGCCTCCCTGCTGGGGATCGACCGGGCCCTCCTCCTGCTGGGAGAAGGGAAAGGCAAGACCCTGACCCCGGTGGAAGCCTGGGGGGCGGCGGACCGATCAGCCCCCGGAACAGTTAACTTCCCGGCCGAAGGATTCTCCGGCCGCCCCCGGCAATTGGGCGGGCCGGAGGCGGCGGAGTTTTTCCCTGGCCGGGAAATAGATCCGGGGTCCTGGCTCCTCCTGCCTCTGGAGGCCGGAGAGGGAAAGACCGGCGGGTTGGCCCTCGGCCGCGGGGACGGGCGCCCCTTCAGTCCGGAGGAGGAAGAGATCGGCCGGCTGGCCGCCTTCCACCTCGGCCAGGCGCTGAGGAAGGCCGGGGAGGCCCGGAGGAGCGGGGATGGGGGAAAGCTCCCGGTCGATTTCTTCCGCCAGGCGGGTCTGGAGCGGAAGATCCGGATCCTCCGTTTCCTCTCCCGCTCGCTAGCCGACGAACGGAGCCTCCTCTCGGCGATGCTCTCCGCCATCGCCGACGGGGTCGTCGTCTCCGACCTCCTCGGCTCCCCCCTCCTCCTCAACCGCCCGGCCCGGGAGCTTCTGGCCGAACTGGACGAGAGACCCGAACGGCTCCGGATCATCCCCTTCCTCTCCCGCCTGTTGAACCTCCCCGAGGGCGAACTCGCCGCCCGGGCCCGGAAGATCATCACCGCCGGGGAAACCTTTGCCGGGGAGGCGGAGGTCGGGGACCGGGCCTACCTTGTCTCCCTGTCCGCCTTCCGGCGGGGAGGGGGACCGGCCGGGGGGCTGATGGCGGTCTTCACCGAGATCACCCCGCTGAAGAAACTCGACCGGCTCCGGGCGGAGACAATGGCGATGCTCAGCCACGAGATCGCCCGGCCGATCTCCGGGATCATCGGCTTCTGTAACCTCTCCGATCAGGGCCTGGTCCGGCCGGAAGAGATCGGTGAGTATCTGGAGCTGATCCGGAACGCCGCCGCCGGCCTGAAAGAACTGCTCGCCGATTACCTGGCGGTGGCCCGCCTGGAAGCCGGGGCGGAAACGATTGGCCGGGAGGATCTCGACCCGGCCGGACTGATCGGGGAGACCTTCCGGATCCTCGCCGGCCGGGCGGCGGAGAAGAAGATCGATCTCGAAGAGGCAATCCCCTCCCCCGCCCCGGAACTGCGCGGTGACGTCAAGCTTCTCGGACAGGTCCTGGAGAACCTGGTCGCCAACGCCATCAGCTACAGCCCCGCCGGAAGCACGGTCACGGTCGCCTTGAGCCGAAGCGGGAAGCGAACGGTTCTCCGGGTCACCGACCGGGGGCCGGGGGTCCCGGAGGAAGAACGGGAGAAGATCTTTGAAAAGTTCTACCGGGGGAAGCAAACCCGGGATATCCCGGGGACCGGCCTCGGCCTGGCGGTCTCGGCGGAGATCGTCCGGCGGCACGGCGGGGAGATCATCGTCAGTCCGAGAGAGGACGGGGGAACGGTCTTTACGGTCTCGCTCCCGGTCGGGGAAGAGAACCCGACCAGCTAAATCGGGAGAAAATATCCGGAAAAATATCTTGCCGGAAGAACTCCCGAAAGTTTATATTAGGAAAATTTTGCCGACTGAACAGCCGAAGATCGACCTCCCGCACTTGAATCACCCCGGTAACCCAAGAGTAACCTGATGCCCAAGAACGCGAAAATCCTGGCCATTGACGACGACCGGCTGAGCCTGAAGCTGATCGAGAACTGCTTCAAGAAGACCGCCTTCTCGGTCACCGCGGTCGGCGACCCGGAAGAAGGGTTGGCCCGGCTCCGGGGAAACGGCTACAGCCTGGTCATCTCCGACATCCGGATGCCGGGGAAGGACGGTTTCCAGCTCCTCAAGGAGATCAGCCTCGACCACCCGGAGCTGCCGGTGATTATGGTCACCTCCTTCGGCAGCATCGCCGACGCCGTCAAGGCGATCCAGGAAGGGGCCTACGACTACCTGACCAAGCCGATCGACCGCCAGGAGCTGCTGCTCAAAGCCCGGCGGGCGGTCAAGCACTACCGGCTCTGGCTGGCCAACCTGGGGCTGCGGAGAGAACTGGACGCCCATTACGGGCTGGAGAACATCGTCGGCCGCTCCAAGGCGATGGAGGAGGTCTTTCTCCAGGTCGCCAAGGCCGCCCCGACCGGGGCCACCGTCCTGATCACCGGGGAGAGCGGGACCGGGAAGGAGTTGCTGGCCCGGGCCATCCACTACAACAGTCCCCGGAAGGACCGCCCCTTCGTCCCGGTCGACTGCGCCGCCATCCCCCGGACCCTGATCGAGAGCGAACTCTTCGGCCACGCCAAGGGGGCTTTCACCGGAGCCTACCAGGACCGACCGGGAGCTCTGGAGACGGTCGAGGACGGCACCCTCTTCTTTGACGAGATCGGGGATATGGACATCGACCTCCAGGGTTCGCTGCTCCGGGCGCTCCAGGAGCGGGTCTTCAAGCGGGTGGGCGAAAACCAGACCCGGCCGCTCGAGGCCCGGTTCCTCTTTGGTACCCATACCAAACTGGAGGAAGCCGTGAAAGCCGGGAAATTTCGGGAGGACCTCTACTACCGGATCTCGGTGATCCCCATCCAGCTCCCGCCCTTAAGGGATCGCCGCTCGGATATCCCGCTCCTGGTCACCCACTTCCTCGAGCTGGCCTGCCGGAGGAACAAGCTGCCGGAGAAGACGATGGAGCCGGCGGCGGTGGAAGCCCTGACCCGGGCCCCCTGGAAGGGCAACGTCCGGGAGCTGGAGAACACGATCGAGAACCTGGTGGTGATGACCGAGGGCAACCGGATCGGAACCGCGGACCTCCCTCCCTCCTTCCGAAACGGAAAGGATCCGGCGGCGCCCGGGTTATCCGCAAGCGAGAGCCTCCGGCTGGCCGAAGTCGAGAAAGCCCACATCCTCCGGGTCCTGAAGCTGGAGGGGGGAAACCGGACCCGGACCGCCCGCGCCCTGGGGATCAGCCTGAGGGGATTGCGCTACAAGCTGAAAGATTACGCCGAAGAGGGCGCCTGATGAAACACCGCCGAACCCTGATCTTCCTGACGGCAGCCTGGTTCCTCCTCCCGGCTCCGTCCCGCTCGGAGGATGAGAAATCCCCGCTCCGGCCCCTCCCTCTCCCTCCCCCGCCCCGGCGGCTCCTCCAGCCGCTCGACCGGGAGGTGATCCTCAAACCGATCGCCGAACGGGAGATCCGCTGGTCGCCGGTCGAGGAAGCGGTGATCTACCATCTGGAGATCTCCACCGACCCGGATTTCCGGGTCCTGGTCTTCGAGGCCTATCCGACCGGCAACTCCTTCACCGTTAAAGACCTCCCCGAAGGCACCTTTTACTGGCATATCAGCTCGATCAACGCCACCGGCCTGGAAGGCCGCTTCAGCGACACCTTCTCCTTCTTCTACCCCCGCCGGAGCCGATAGGGCAATATTTGCCCAACGGGAGAGGCCCGGGGGGCTATTCCAACCCCGGGTTTATTTTTCTTACCGATTGCCGGATAACATATTAAGTAATATTATCTCCCGGATTGTCTTCCTGGCACCAGATTTGCATAAGTAAGGGAGTGTGAGAAGAAGCAACTGTAATTTCGTTGATATGAACCGGATGAGAAATTCGTCCACCGTTGCCGCCATCCTCGCCGGTGTCTGCCTGGCATTGCTGATCATTCCGGAAGCGGGGGCGGAAGAAGATTACTTTATCCCTGTCCTTCCCGGGTCCACTTCGACCTCGATCATCGAGTCCTACCTGACCGGACCACCCGCCTGGGGGATAGTTGTCGATTACAACCGGCTCCTGCGTCCGGGCAACGTGGTGCGGGTCCCCGCCAACCTGGTCAACCTGGAAGGTAAAGCCTACATCTCCAACCGGTACGGGGAGACGGAGGTCCGGCTCTCCGGGGAGGACAGTTGGCGGGAGGTCCTCCCCGGGCTGATCATCCAGCGGGGCGACACCCTCCGGACCGGCCCCCAATCGGGGATCGAGATCACGATGGAGAATGGTGATCAAGCCCGGCTCCGGGAACTGACCACCGTGGAATTCATCCCGATCCGGGAGGGGGAGAAGACCAATCTGCTCAGGGTGATCCGGGGAAAGGTGATCTCGATCATCGAGGCGGCGCCCCATCGGGACATCCGCTACCGGATCCAGACCCCGACCGCCGTCTCCCTGGTCCGGGGGACCCTCTTCCGGACCAAGGTCGACGAGAACAGCCGGACCGTCTTCGAGGTCCTGGAGGGGATGGTCAACGTCCAATCCGGGGACGAGGAGCTCGACCTCGAAAACGACTTCGGAGTCAAGCTTTAAGCGATCCCCGGCCCCCTCCTTCGCCGTCATCCGCGCAATGGCGGATGACGTCAGCAATCCGCTCCCCCTCGATTAATTCGCTCCCGGACCCGGCGCGCGGGTTTGCCGGGGGCGGTAGCCGAGGATGACGATCAGGGAGGCGAGGTTGACCAGGGCGACGGCGTAGCAGGTGGCGTAGACCCCGAGGATGGGAAGGATCAGGGCGCTGACCGCCACCGCCCCGACACAGGCCCCCAGGATGTCGGCCCCGTAAGTCAGGCCGGCGACCAACCCCACCTTGGGCCGTCTCTTTAAATATATCTTTCCCGCCAGGGGGAGCTGGAACCCGCCAACAAATCCGGCCGCCAGGGGGAGAAGCGGAAAGACCAGGTGCTCGCCGACCCCGAAGACCGCCGGCGTCCCCCGGGCCGCGCTCAAGAAGGCGAAGACCGCCGGGAGGATCAGGGGGTAGAGGCAGATCGCGACCTGGGTCGCCAGCAGAAGCCGGTAGTCGTTGCGGACCCGGGGGAGGAGGGCGGTGACCGTCCCCGCCCCCAGGGCCAGGCCGACCATAAAGAGGGTGAGGAGCAACCCCAGCTTGTAGTAAACGTAGCCGTAAAAGATCTGGAAGGCGAGCAGGACCACAACCTGGAAGACGATCTCCGAGAACCCCGAGGTGAAGACCGGCCCGAGCACCCAGCCTCCCCGGGTCCGCCGGCTCCGGTGACGGAAGAGGGGAAAGGCCAGCAGGGCCAGGGCCGCCGGGAGAGCAAACCACCACCAGCGGATCACCAGCGCCCCCTGGAGCAAGCGGATAACCCAGCCCCCGGTCTCCCCGGCAAAGTAGCTGGACCAGAAGACCACGTTGTAGAAATAGGAGATCGGGTGGAAATCCCGATTGATCCGGGTCCGGGGGGCGGTCTCAATTTGTTTGCGGAGGTAATCGACCCGCTCCCGGCTCATCCGGTCGGCCAGGTAATATCCCCGGACGTACCTCAAGTCGAGACCGCGTTCCCGGACCCGTTTTTCCAGGAGCCGGTAATCGTCGGTCAGGTAATCGGGGGAGTCTGAGGCGAGAAAATAATTGGCCCCCCCCGGAACGATGACCAGTTCCGGAAAGGCCTCACCGACGGTCCGGGAGAGGGTGCCGAGAAAATTCCTCAGTTCCCCGCTGACGTAATTCGGTGACGAGGTGACCCCGAAGCCGAGCACCCCCCCCTTCCGGAGGCGTGTGCGGGCGAGGGAGAAAAATTCCCGGGTATAAAACCGGTTGATCTGGGCGTTGAGCGGGTCGGGGAGGTTGAGGATGATCAGATCGTACCGGGCCTCCCGGCGCTGGAGATAGAGCCGCCCGTCGCGATGGACGATCTCCACCCGGGGATCGGATAAGAATCGGCGCTCCTCCGGGGGAAGAAATTGCCCGGCCAGCCGGACAATCGCCGGGTCCAGCTCCAGGTAGATCACCTCCTCCACCGAGGGGTGCCGGAGGATCTCCCGCAGGCCCCCTCCCGCTCCGCCGCCGATCATAAGCACCCGGCGGGGCCGGGGGTGCTGGAGGAGGGCGAAATGGACCGACTCCTCGACCGTGCTTTCGTCGGGATAGGTGAAGATCAGCAGGCCGTTCTCGAAAACGCTGAACTGGTTCTCCCGGACGGTGACCACCAGGTTGCCGTAGATGCTGTTTTCGACTTGCTCCAGCCGGAAACCCCGCCACTGCCAGTTTCGGGACATCCGGTCGAGGTCCCCCGCCCAACCCAGGATCAGGGCGGCCACGGCGGCGGCCGCCGCCGCCAGCCAGGGGAACTTCCAGAATCTTCCCCGCCGGCGGACCGGTCCGGAGAGGAGAAGCACCCCGGCCGCCGCCAGGTTCAGACCCCCGAGCAGCAGGAGCAGGGGCAGCGAGTCCAGGGTCCGGATCAGGAGGAAACTGGTCAGAAGACCCCCGGCGGTGGAGCCGAGCGCTTCCATTATATAGACCATCCCCAGCCCGCGGGCCGGGCGGAGCGCGGGGTCCCCGGACGGACCGGGGGCGATCCGGTCATAGCTCCGGCAGCCAAGCGAGAAGAGGAACCCGTTGAGGAGACAGGTCAGGGAAAGCGCCGAAAAGGAGACCAGGAATATCGGTCCGTAGCCGGCAATCTGCCCGGGGGCGAGGTCGAGCAGGAGCCGGCCCGCCCGGATCGCCGGCAGGGTCAGGACCAGGACAAAGGCGAGCAGGGTCTGGACCAGGGAGAAGACCAGGGCGGGATTCCGGAGACGGTCGGAGATCCTCCCCAGGCCGAGACTGCCCAGTCCGGTCCAGAAGAGCCAGCAGCCTAAAACCACCCCCAGGGAAAGCTCGTTGCCGTAAAAGAAGACCAGCAGTTCCCGCAGGAAGACGATCTGGGCGGAGAGGGCGGAAAACCCGGCCAGGAAAACCGCGAGGAAGAGAGGGAGAGCTCTGTTGGAAAAGGAGCGACTCACGGTACCGGCAGTTCAGTGATCAGTAATTTCCCATTCCCTATTCCCCATTCCCCAACAAACCCAGAACCCGGTCGGCGACCTCTTCGACGCTGAGACCGGAGGTGTCGATCCGGTGCGGGATCTTTTCGTAACAGCTTTTCCGGGATTTCAACATCCTTTCGATCGTCTCCAGCCGGTCGGCCCGCTCCAGAAGCGGACGGTGGCTCTCCCCGGCCACCCGGTTGAGGATCACCTCCGGCCGGGCGGTCAGGCAGACCGCCAGCCCCTCCCGGGAGAGGTCCCGGATATTGGCGGGGTCGAGGACCACCCCGCCCCCGGTGGCGACGATCTTCCCCTGTCCGGAGGCCAGTTCCCGGACCAGTTCCCGCTCCCGCTCCCGGAAATAATCCTCCCCCCGTTCGGCGAAGATCCGGCTGATCGTCATCCCCTCCCGCTCCTCGATCAGTTCGTCCATCTCGATTACCGGCCGATCGAGAAACGCCCCCAGCCGGCGGGCGACCGCCGACTTCCCGGTTCCCATAAAGCCGAAGAGAACTAAGTTTCCGGTATATTTCATCGGAGATCGGCGGAACGCACCCGGTTTCTTCCTTCCCGCTTGGCCCGGTAAAGGGCGGCATCGGCGGCGGCGATCATCTCCTCCCCCGGTTCTTCCGCTTCCGGATCAAGACCGGCCGCGCCCACGCTGACGGTCAACGGAATCTCGTTCTCTTCGCTCCGGAAGGGAACCGCCGCGATCTCCTTCCGGATCCGTTCACCGGCTTCCCGGGCCTGGTCCGGACTGGTGTGGGGGAGGATAACCAGGAACTCCTCTCCCCCGTAACGGCAGAGCAGGTCGGGGCCACGGAGTGTCGAAGAGATCAGCTCGGCCACCCGGCGGAGAACCCGGTCCCCCGCCGGGTGGCCGTAGAGGTCGTTGACCGGCTTGAAGTGGTCGATATCGATCATCAGCGCCGCCAGCGGCTCCCGGTACCTAAGACTCCTTTCCACCTCGGATTTCAGAAAATAGGAGAGCCCCAGCCGGTTGAAGACGCCGGTCAGTTCGTCGTAGGCGGCCAGGCGGGCCAGGATCTTGGCCTGGGTCTCCAGCCGGACGACCATCTCCGAGATCAACAGCTGGGTCCGGATCCGGGCCAGAAGAACCGGGAAGCTGATCGGCTTGGTCACGTAATCGCTGGCCCCCAGTTCCAGCCCCCGAACCACGTCTTTCGGCCGGTCGAGACCGGAGATCAGGATCACCGGGAGACGGCGGAGGGCGGGTTCGCCCCTCAGCCACCCCAGCAGCTCCAGGCCAGTCAGACCCGGGAGCTGGATATCGAGCAGAAGCAGCGCGGGAGGATTATTTTTCAGCTCTTCCCGGGCGCTCTCCCCGTCGGCCAGAACACCGACCCGGTAGCCGGCGGTTTCCAGCCGCCGGGCCAGCAGTTTCCGGGAGATAGGATCGTCCTCCACCACCAGGATGGGATAGGTTCGACTCGGCTCGGTCATCGGAAAATTCCCGGGGGAGATATCCCCCGCCGCCGGGAAAGACGGTCAGGCCTTCCCGGCCTCCAGGTAGCCGGAATAATTCCGCCGGATCTCGGCCAGGCTGTCGCCGCCAAATTTCTCCAGGAACGCCCGGGCCAGCTCCAGGGCGGCCGCCCCCCGCCCCACCACCGCCGCCGCCGGCAGGGCGCAGACGTCGGAACGTTCCCGGGCGGCGTCGGCCGGGAGACCGGTCTGAAGATCCACCGTGGGCAGGGGACGAGAGAGGGTGGGGATCGGCTTCATCGCCGCCCGGATCACGATCGTCTCCCCGTTGCTGACCCCGCCCTCGATCCCCCCGGCCCGGTTGGTCGGACGGCAGATCCCGTCTTCGCTGCAAGCGATCACGTCGTGGACCCGGGAACCCGGTTCGGAGGCAGCGGCAAAACCGGTCCCGATCTCCACACCCTTGATCGCCGGGATGGACATCAACGCTCCGGCCAGGCGGGAGTCGAGCCGGGTATCGCCCTGGGAGTAGCTCCCCAGACCGGGGGGGACGCCGGTAATCTCCACTTGGAAGACCCCCCCCAGGGTATCGCCGGCCTCCCGGGTCCGGTCGATCAACTCGATCATCTTCGCCTCGGCTTCGGGGTCGGGACAGCCCAGGCGGGAAGCGGACAGGTTTTCTCTCCTTTTTTCCGCCGGCAACTCCCGGACCGGGATCCCGCCCAGGGATGTGATCCAGCTCTCCAGCTCGATCGAGAACTCCTTGAGCAGGAGCTGGGCCACCGCCCCCAGGGCGACCCGGGCGGCCGTCTCCCGGGCGCTGGCCCGCTCGAGGACGTTGCGCAGATCCCGGTGGCCGTACTTCCTTCCCCCGGCCAGGTCGGCGTGCCCCGGACGGGGCGCGGTCAGGGGAGGAAGCTCATCGATGGTGAAGTCCCGGTTACGGATCACCACCCCCAGGGGTGAGCCGATCGTCAGGTCATCCCTCACCCCCGACCAGATCTCGGCCCGGTCGGACTCGATCTTCATCCTTCCCCCGCGGCCGTACCCGCCCTGGCGGGCCTTCAGCTCGGAGTCGATAAAGTCCCGGTCGATCTTCAGCCCGGCCGGGAGGCCGTCGAGGATGGCCAGCAGCCCCCGCCCGTGCGACTCCCCGGAGGTCAGATAACGCAGCATTGCTTTCTCTCCTGTTAACAGACGCTCTTGATTCCCGATCCTCTACCTCACCCCCCTTAATTTAACAGACCATGGAAGAGGATTGAAGGGGAATTTAATCGGTATCGCTATCGGTAGAACCCGAGATACCAGGCGATCAGGGGAGAACCGAAGAAGAGGGTGAGCAGGGAGCCGAGGGCCAGGTAGGGGCCGAAGGGGAGCCTGGCACCCCAGCGAGCCTTCTTCAGCAGGATCAGGGAGATCCCGACCAGGGCGGCGGCCAGGGCGCCGAGAAAGACGGCGAAGAGCGCCATCCCCCAACCCTGCCAGGCCCCGACCGCGGCCATCAGCTTGACGTCGCCCAGACCCATCGCTTCCTTCCGGAAGGCCGCCTTTCCCAGCAGCCCGATCATCCAGAGGCTGCCGCCGCCGACCACCGCCCCGATCAGGGAGCGGAGCAGCTCCGGTCCGATCTCCCCCGAGCCCAACCGGCCGGGATAAAGGACGGCCAGAAGAAACCCCGCCCCCAGGAGCGGGTAGGTGAGCACGTCGGGGAGGATGTAATGCCGGAAGTCGATCAGGGAAAGAACAACCAGGGAAAAGCAGAAAAACCAGTAAAAGGGGAAGAGGATCAATCGTTCCCCCCGGGCCGAGAGCAGGAGATAGACGGCAACGAAAACCAACCCCATCAACAGTTCGACCAGGGGATAGCGCGGGGAGATCGCCGCCCGGCAATACCGGCACTTCCCCTTGAGCAGGAGAAAACCGAGCAGGGGAATATTGTCCCGGGCGGCGATCGGCGTCCGGCAGTCCGGGCAGTAGGACCGGGGGAGGACAATCGATTTCCCTTCCGGAAGACGGTAAACGATGACGTTGGCGAAACTCCCGACCGAGAGGCCGAAGAGAAAGGCGATAGCTATGAGAAAGATATCCATTATCCCTCCTCGGGCCGCCGCTCTTCCATCGCCCGGAGGGCGGCGACCCGCATCGCCTCGATCGGAGCCGGAAGCCCGGTCCAGATCGTCCAGGAGAGGGCGGCCTGGTGGATCAGCATCCCCAGGCCGCCCAGCGTTTTCAGCCCGCGCCGCCGGGCGGCGCGGAGCAGGGGCGTCTCCGGGGGGTTGTAAACCAGGTCGACCACCGAAGCCGCCGGGGAGAGCAGACCGGGGTCAAAAGCGGGGGGATCGGAGGGATCGAGTCCGAGCGGGGTGGCGTCGACCGCCAGGTCGGCGGCGGCGATGACTCTCTCCCCCGAGGCGGTATCGGCGGCAAAGACCGCCGCCGCCTCCGGGCGGATTTCCCGGTTGATCCAGCCACTCAACCCCTCCGCCCGATCCCGGTCGAGGTCGGTAATCGCCAGCCGGGACCCCTCCAGAACCGCCGAGACGGCGACCGCCCGCCCGGCCCCGCCGGCCCCGAAGAGAACCACCGATTTCCCGGAAAAAGAGAAACCCCACTCTTCCTCCACCGCCCGGATAAACCCCGGGCCGTCGGTATTGAACCCGGAGGCGGACCCGTCCTGGAAGAGGACGGTATTGACCGCCCCGATCAGCCGGGCCCGGTCCTCGAGCCGGTCGAGCAGTTCGATCACCGCGACCTTGTGGGGGATGGTGATGTTCAGCCCCCTCCCCCCCCGGCTTTGAAATTCCCGGAAGGCGGACGGCAATTCCTCCGGCCGGACCGGGAAGGAGCGGTAGGACCAGTCGAGACCGGCGGCGGCAAAGGCCGCGTTATGGATTTCCGGAGAGATCGAGTGACCGACCGGCCAGCCGAAAAGTCCGCAGATGACGGTCTCGCTTGGTCTCATCCTTTTCTCCAGAGGGGAAAGAAATCCGCCCGGGCGGCCACCGAAACCCCTTTCAGCGAACGGGCAACCGAATTGACCGCCTCGAAGTCGCCCTCGAAAGCGATCGGGAATCCGGCCTCGATCACGTCCACCCCCAGACGGACCAGCTGGCGGCCGATCCTCAGCTTCTCCCGGACGGTCAGGCTGGCCCCCGGAGACTGTTCGCCGTCCCGGAGGGTGGTGTCGAAGATAACGATCCGGTTTTTCATCAATAACTCAATTCGAGCCAGCAGATGAAATCGGCCAGGGTCGGCCAGGACATCTGGTAATCGGCGGCATCGATCCGGACCTGGGTGATCTCCTGGTTTAAGTCCCGGATCACTTTCTCCTGGTTGTATTCCCGGAAGGACGAGCGGTCCCAGGGGATGCACTCCCCCTGGTTGCACTCGGGCGACTTGGCGACCACCTTCCCCAGGGTCTTCCGGCTGCAGAGCAGGACCAGGTGATCGGGACGATCGTTGACGTGAAAGTGGACGTGGCCGGCCAGATCCAGCCCTTCCCGGAAGACGGTATGGAAGATCTGGTTGGCCAGGGTGCGGGAGGTCAGCGAGAAATGAGGCTGGCGGTAATAGAGTTTCGAACGGCGGAAGCCGAATCGCGGCCTTTCGGCGGCAAAGCGAATCACCGCCTTGAGATGTTTGAAGGCGAAAGGCTTGCGGAGAAAACCCTTCACCTCCAGTTCCTGGATCCGTTTCCGTTCCCGGGGGGAGAAATCGTAGGCCGACATCATAATGATCGGGGTCGGATATCCCTCTTCCCGCAGGCGGGCGGAGATCTCCAGCCCGTCGAGGCCGGGAAGCTGGTTGTCGAGGATGACCAGGTCGGGATCTTCCTTCAGGGCCAGGGCGAGACCTTCGTCCCCCCGGGCGGCCTGGAGCACCCGGTAACCGAGGACGCCGAGATACCGGGTGATCACCTGCCGGTTGAGCGGCTCGTCCTCAACGATCAGGATGGTCTTCCGTTGGTCCCGCCGCCGGGGCCGGGAATCATCTCTGCTCTCCCGGAGATAGGTGGAGGTGGGCGGGGAGGAGGCGGGGGAATCGCCCGCGACGGCGGCGGCGTTCATCTCGGTTCTGTTCATCCCCGGGCGATCGCGACTTTTCCGGTCCGGACCAGTTCCTTGACCCCGTAACGGGCCAGAAGGTTAAGGAGCGCCTTGATCTTGTCGTCGGCCCCGGTCACTTCGAGAACCAACGCGGAAGGCGAAACATCGATCACCCGGGCCCGGAAGATCTGGGCGATCTCCAGGATCTCGGACCGGGTGGCGGAGGTGGTCTTGACCTTGGCCAGGATCAGTTCCCGGTCCACCGATTCCCCCCGGGAAAATTCCTGGATCTTGATCACGTTGATCAGCTTGTTGAGCTGTTTCTCCACCTGTTCCATAATCCGGGGAGAACCCTGGTCGTCAACCACGATCGTCATCCGGGAGACGGCCGGGTCCATCGTCTCCCCGACCGCCAGGCTGGAGATATTGAAACCCCGGCCGGAGAAGAGGCCCGCCACCCGGGCCAGGACCCCGAACTTGTTTTCTACCAGTACCGATATCGTATGTCTCATTATTTTTCTCCGGAAAATAATATTGAAAAATTTCCTGGGGGAATCAGGCCATTCCGCTGATCATCTGCCGGATGTTGGCGCCGGCCGGGACCATCGGGTAGACATTTTCTTCCCCGGCGACTTTGAAGTCGAGAACCACCGGACCCGGGTGTTTGAGGGCTTTTTTCAGGGCCGGAAGCACCCCTTTCTTCTCCTCGACCCGGATCCCCATCGCTCCGTAGGCCTCGGCCAGCTTGACGAAGTCCGGGTTGCCCTCGAGGATCGTCCCGGCGTAGCGCTTTTTGTAGAAAAGCTCCTGCCACTGCCGGACCATCCCCAGGTAGCCGTTGTTGAGGATGACCACCTTGACCGGAAGCTTGTTGACCACCGCGGTGGTCAGTTCCTGGATATTCATCTGGATCGAGCCGTCGCCGGCGATATCGATGACAGTCCGGTCGGGGAAGGCGAACTGGGCCCCGATCGCGGCCGGAAAACCATAGCCCATCGTCCCCAGGCCCCCGGAGGAGAGAAAAGTCCTCGGCTCGGTGAACGGGTAAAACTGGGCGGTCCACATCTGGTTCTGGCCGACCTCGGTGCAGATGATGGCGTCGCCGCCGGTGGCCTTGTAGACCTGCTCGATCACGTATTGGGGCGGGATAAGTCCGGTATCCCGGTAGGCCAGGGGAAATTCCTTCTTCCAGGAACGGATCTGCTTCAGCCAGGGGCCGCATTTCCCCGGCTTGACGATCTTGTTCAGTTCTTTGAGGACCAGCCGGACGTCCCCGACCACCGGGACATCGACCCGGACGTTTTTCTTCAGCGAGGTGGGGTCGATATCGATATGGGCGATCCGGGCGTGGGGGGCGAACTCGCTGATCTTCCCGGTGATCCGGTCGTCGAAGCGGGCCCCGGCGGCAATGATCAGGTCGGAGTCCATAATCGCGAAGTTGGCGTACTGGGTCCCGTGCATCCCCAGCATCCCCAGGGAGAGCGGGCTGGTCTCGGGGAAGACCCCGAGGGCCATCAGGGTGGTGGTCACCGGGATCGAGGTCTTCTCCACCAGTTTCCTCAGTTCCGCCGACGCCCCGGAGGCGACCGCCCCTCCCCCGACGTAAAGGACGGGTTTGCGGGCGGCGGCGATCGCCTCCGCCAGGTTCTTGATCTGGCGGGGATGGCCCTGGTAGACCGGCTTGTAACCGGCGATCTCGGCTTTCTTCGGATAAGGTCGTTTGGTATCGGCCTGCTGGACATCCTTGGGGATGTCGATCAGGACCGGGCCCGGCCGGCCGCTGGAGGCGATATGGAAAGCTTCCTTGATGACCCCGGGGAGATCGTCGACATCGGTGACCAGGTAGTTGTGCTTGGTGATCGGCCGGGTGATCCCGACGATATCGGCTTCCTGGAAGGCGTCGTTGCCGATCATCGCGGTCGGAACCTGGCCGGTCAGGGCCACCATCGGCACCGAATCCATATAGGCGGTGGCGATCCCGGTCACCAGGTTGGTTCCCCCCGGTCTGGAAGTGGCGATGCAGACCCCGGTCTTCCCGGAAGCCCGGGCGTAGCCGTCGGCGGCGTGCGCCGCCCCCTGCTCGTGCCGGGTCAGGATGAACTTGATCGGATAGTTATGGAACTCGTCAAAGATATCGATTACCGCGCCGCCGGGATAACCGAAGATAACCTCAACCCCTTCCTTGACCAGACCTTCAAGTAAAATTTTCGCTCCCTTCATTGTAAAATTTTCCTCCGGAAAATTTTAGATTTTTGGATTTCTTTTCCGCCGTCGCGGCAAGATGGACACGATTCCCGGTTTCCCTTTCGGGTTTATCCCCGGGGCAGGAGAACGGCGCCGGTGGAGGCGGAGGTCACCTGGTCGGCGTAACGGGCCAGGTAGCCGGAGAGTTTCTTGGCCGGATACTTCCATTTATTCCGCCGGGCGGCCAGTTCCTTTTTCGTCAGTTTAACCTGCAGGAGACGGGAGGGGATGTCAAGAACTATCTGGTCTCCGTCCTCAACCAGGGCAATCGGTCCCCCGGCGGCCGCCTCGGGAGAAATATGCCCGACACAGGGCCCCTTGGTCCCGCCGGAGAAACGGCCGTCGGTGATCAGGGCCACCGACTCCCCCAACCCCATCCCGACAATGGCCGAAGTCAACGAGAGCATCTCCCTCATCCCGGGTCCGCCCCGGGGTCCTTCATAGCGGATCACCACCACCGTCCCTTTTCTGATCTCCCCCTTCATCAGGGCTTTCATCCCGGCTTCCTCGGAGTCGAAGACCCGGGCCTTCCCGGTAAATTTCCGGACCGACTCGGCGACCGCCGACTGCTTGACTACGGCGCCCTCCGGGGCCAGGTTGCCCTGGAGGATGGCGATCCCACCCTCATCGTGATAGGACCTCTCCGGGGTCCGGATAACTTCCGGATCGGCGATCCGGGCGGAACGGCAGATCTGTTTCCAGCTCCGCCTGTTGACGGTGGGCAGATCGTGGACCCGGTCCCCAAGGGCCTTCATCACCGCCGGGATCCCCCCGGCCAGGTCGAGGTCCTCCATCATATGCTCCCCGCCCGGGCGCATATCCGCCAGGTGGGGGGTGGACCGGCTGATCCGGTCGAAGTCTGACAGCTTCAGACCGATCCCCAGTTCGTGGGCAATCGCCATCAGGTGGAGGACGGTATTGGTCGAGCCGCCCAGGGTCATATCAACCGCGACCCCGTTCTCCAGGGCCCGGGCGGTCATAATATCCCGCGGGCGGATATCGTCCTTAACCAGGGAGACGACCCGCTGCCCGCTACGGTAAGCGATCCGCTTCTTCGCGGCCAGGACGGCCGGGGCGGTGGCGCAGCCGCTCAGGCTCATCCCGATCGCCTCGGTGATGCAGGCCATCGTATTGGCGGTGTACATTCCCTGGCAGGAACCGGGGCCGGGGCAAGCCTCAAGTTCCAGCTTGGAGACCTCGTCCTCGACGATCTGTCCCGCCTGGGCCCGGCCGATCGCCTCGAAGGTGTCCCGGACCAGGGAGAGCCGCCGGTTCCCGTAATGCCCGGCCAGCATCGGGCCGGCGGTGACCACGATGGAGGGGATATTCAGGCGGGCGGCGGCCATCAGCATCCCCGGAGTGATCTTGTCGCAGTTGGTCAGGAGGACCAGACCGTCGAGGGCGTGCCCGAGGGCGACCATCTCGATCATATCGGCGATCAATCCCCGGGTGGGGAGGGAACAATACATCCCCGGGTGGCCCATCGCGATCCCGTCGCAGATCCCCGGCACCGTCAGGAGAAAAGGTTTCCCCCCGGCGGCATAGACTCCGTTCTCGATCGAACGTTCCAGGTCCCGCATTCCCACGTGGCCGGGAATCAGGTCAGTGAAGCTGGAGACCACCCCGATATAGGGTTTCTTCAGGTCTGACGGATCGACCCCGGTGGCGTACATCAGGCAGCGGTGGGGGGCCCGTTCCAGCCCGATCTTGGTGGCATCGCTTCTTCTCACAATTTTCGCGTCGTCTTTTTTCATATTATCCCTCCTCTTTTGGGGGCGAAGATAGTACCCGACCAGCCGACCGGGAAAAAGCAAAAACTCTCATTTATAGACCCGGGAAACCCGCTTCCCCAGCTGGGCCAGGACCTCGTAGGAGATGGTCCCGATTCTTCGGGCGGCCTCTTCGGCGGTGATCCGCTCCTCGCCCTGCCGGCCGATCAGGACCGCCTCATCCCCCACCTCCACCCCGGCGATCAAGCCGACATCGACCATCACCTGGTCCATCGTCACGATCCCGACAATCGGGGCCCGTCTCCCCCGGATCAGTACTTCCCCCCGGTTGGAATGAGCCCGGCTGAAACCGTCCCCGTAGCCGATCGGCAGGGTGGCGATCCGGGTCTTCTTCTTTACCGTGTGGGTCCTCCCGTAACTGATCGTCCTCCCCGGCTCCGCGGTCTTCAGGTAAGCGACCCGGGTCTTCAGGGAGAGGGCCGGCTTCAGTTCCACCGCCTCCCTCAGGTGCTCGGCCGGGTAGACCCCGTAGAGCATTATCCCGGGTCGGACCATATCGAGCCGGGAGGCGGGGAGGTTGATCAAGGCGCCGCTGTTGGCGATATGGCGCAGGGGAACCTCGATCCCTTTTCGGGAGAGACTCTCCGCCGCCCGGGAGAAGCGCTCCAATTGAAGCTTGGTAAAGGCAGGATCGGCATCATCGGCGGCTGCGAAGTGAGAGGCCAGTCCCTGGAGCCGGATCCCCTTGAGCCGGGAGATCTTCTCCAGCAGGGGCAGGCAGTTTTCGTGCCAGACCCCGATCCTCCCCATCCCGGTATCGAGCATAAAGTGAATATCGGCCTTCTTCCCGGCGTAGAGGGCGGTCTGGGCCAGGTCCCGGGCGATCTCCAGGGAGCAGACCACCGGGGTCAGGTTGTTGCGGACGATATGCTCGGAATGCCCCCGCATCCCGGAACTGAGAATCAGGATCGGGGCGTCGGGGAAGAACGACCGCAGCTCCAGCGCCTCCTTGACGTGGGAGACCCCCAGCCAGTGGGCCCCCGCTTCCAGGGCGGTCCGGGAGACGGGGACGGCGCCGTGGCCGTAGGCGTCGGCCTTGACGCTGACCAGGATCTTGACCTGCTCCCCGACCAGTTCCCGGATCCGGGCCAGGTTGAACCGGACCGCTGCCAGGTCGATCTCGGCCCAGGTTTTAAAGAGTGAATACATTAATTAAAATTTATCCGAAAATTAAATTGTCTGAGATATATCCGCGCGGCGGCCAAGGGTTGATCGCGAGCGCGAATTTATTTTACGGAATAATTTAATTCGGAGAGATAAATCGGTTCGGCGGTATAGAGTTGATCCGTCGGATCGGTTTTCAGTTTTTCCCCGGTCAGAAGGGCGATCTCCAGGGCCCGGGGGTGGGCGTCTTCCCATTCCCCAATCCCGATCGCTTCCAGCCTTGCCCGGAGACGGAGTCCGTCGGGGGTAATGATCCGGCCGCCCCGGACCAGTTCCGCCAACTCCTCCGCCGCGATGACCCGGGGCGGGACCAGTTCCTCGGTCGAGGAACCGCTCTTGCGGTAGCGGGCTCCGTAAATTCTTCCCCGGCCGCCGTCGAGAAGCGCCACGACGATCCCCTCCCCGACCGCGCTGGAGCGGGCCAGGGCGGGAAAGCTCCCCACCCCGACCAGGGGGATGGCGGCGCCCAGGGCCAACCCCTGTCCGGCGGCCAGGCCGACCCGGATCCCGGTGAAGGAGCCGGGCCCCACTCCCACCCCCACCCCGTCCAGGTCGGAGACCTCCCAGCCGGCCCTCCGGAGCAATTCGTCGAGAACCGGGAGGAGGCAGGCCGAATGGTTGAGCCGGGTATCGATCTCCGCCTCCCCCGCTCGCCGCCCGTCTTCGACCAGGGCCAGGGAACCGGCCGCGGTTGAGGTCTCGATGCCGAGGATTCTGGCCATATTATTTCCCCCCCGGGAAATCAATCGAGATCTCCCGCTCGGTCTCCCCGGCACAAGCCAACGAGATCTCGATCGTCCGGCCGGGCAGCCGGCCCGCCAGTTTCTCCGCCCACTCGATGGCGGTCACTCCGTTGCCTTCCAGGTACTCATCGAGGCCCAACCCTTCGATCTCCGGTCCCGGAGCGAGCCGGTAGAGGTCGATATGATAAAAGGGAAGCCTCCCCGAATACTCCCGGACCAGGACAAAGGTGGGCGAGGTGACGTACCGCTCCTCCACCCCCAGGCCGCGGGCGCAGCCCTGGGCGAAACAGGTCTTCCCCGAACCTAACGGGCCCTGGAGCGCCAGGACGGACCCCGGCCCCAGCTCCCGGACCAGGCCGGCGGCCAGGTTTCGGGTCTCTTCCGGGCTTCGCGTGGTGATTTTCATCAGACAACCCGCGGCAAGCCCGGAACTTTTCCCGACCAGCCGGAACGGTGATTGCAATTCCGCAAGATTATGCCGTTAAAAGAATAGTATCAATCCGGGCCGATAATTTCCTTCCGCCAGCGGACGGGAATAATTTACCACCGGCCGCTCCCGGCAACAATATATATTTTTCTTCCCGGGCAGTGTTGCAATAGCTATTGGCTAACAAGGGTTATAACCGCTGTAAATGGGATATGTTACCTTCAGCGGCTTCATCAGTCACAAATAACAATCGTTGTTTGTGACATTATCCCCGATCGTCTTTCCATTCCTTCAGCCCATAGAGTTGAAGGCTCGCTCCCTCTGTCTTGCCCTCCCTGGGGGGATTTTTAATTACTTGACAAAATGAGCATTCCTACGGTAGGACTGGTGGTTTTGTCAAGCAGTTATACCGTTTCTCCCGAAGCCGTTCGCAGGGGCTGAGCTTCTTCTTGCCCGGAGCGGAGAGGATGTTCAGCTTAAAGTATAGCTGGTGCGAGAGGACATATTAATCTGCTGGGATCGATATGGAAGATCGGGGAAGTTATCCGGCGGCGACGGCGGCGAGGAGTTCGATCGGGTCGAGGGCGGGGAGAGGAGCATTATTCTATACATTCTGACCCGGCGGGATATAATGGGGATATGAATCAGGACGCATCAGGTAGCAGCGGGGCGGTCCGGGAGATCCGGATCAGCCGGGAGAAGGGCCGGCCGCGGGAAGTGATCGCCGAGGGATACTTCGAGGCCGGGTTCGGGCTCCGGGGGGACTCCCATTCCGGGCCGGGGGATAAGCAGGTGGTGATCCTGGGGATCGAGGGGCGGAAGAGACTGGCGGACTCTCCCGAGGAGGGACTCTGCTTCCGGAAGTTCCGGGAGACGGTCTCCACGTCTGGGGTCGATCTCTTCCGGCTGCCGGCCGGGAGCCGGGTTCGGGTTGGGGAGAGCGTCTGGGAGATCAGCCGGACGGGGAAGGACTGCTACCCTCAGTGCGTCCTGGTCCAATCCAGTCAGATTTGCGCCCTGGCCCGGGAAGTAGTCTACGCCCGGGTGACGGTTTCGGGGACGGTCCGGACGGGGGATCCGGTCGTTCCGGTCAGTCCTGCTGAACCCGCATAGAGATCCCTTCCCTGAGATCGATCTCCTCGAAGACCATCTCGGCCACCGAGAGGGCGAGTTCCCGATTAAGGGAGACCACCTCCAGCCGGGTCAGGCCGGGTTCCTCCTCCTGGAAGAAGAAACCGACTTCGGTAGTGTCGATGCAGCGGGGGAAGAGGCGGTCGAAACCCATCGCTACCAGGTAGCGGCGGCGGTGGCTGTCGAGATAGATATAAACCTCTTTTTCCCAGAGAACATCGTAGAGGACCTCGTAACTCTCTTCAAAACCGGCCTCGACCAGCCCGGCGTATCTCCCCTCCTCTTCTTCCTCCAGGGACTGGATCGAGGTCCCGGCCGTCCGCCGGACCATCTCCACCGGGGTGCAGGCGGAGAGCAGGAAAATCAGAAGGCCCGGGATCCATACGCG
This sequence comes from Candidatus Erginobacter occultus, assembly GCA_030765265.1. Classification (GTDB taxonomy): domain Bacteria; phylum Auribacterota; class Erginobacteria; order Erginobacterales; family Erginobacteraceae; genus Erginobacter; species Erginobacter occultus. Next base: position 1,745 of record JAVCCZ010000074.1, on the reverse strand, counting down.
GCCTAACCAAGAAAATTTGCGGATCATTTAATCACGGAGTCCCAATATAGATTGAGTTATTTTGGATCGGCCCGGATGAAGATCGAATCTTCGAAGATCTGTTCCACCTTCCCGGCGATCGAGGCGTGGATGGGAGCGCCGAGGGCGCCTTCGGGGACGTCGCCGATCATTTCGCCGACGGCGACCCGGTCGCCGGACTTGACCAGCGGACGGCAGGGGACGCCGACGTGCTGCTGGAGGGGGATTTTGACCCGGGAAACCTCGAGCGGCTCCTTGCGCAGCGGGGCGTCGTGGTCATACCGGAGGACATCGATCCGGGCGGCGAAGCGCGAAACCGGGATCTTCCGGCCGTCGCGGACCGGGTGGACGGGGAATTCCTTTCTCAGCAGGGTTGGAGGGACCTGTTTCTCCTTCATCGTCTTCAGCAGCCCGGCAATCACCCGGTCGGGGGAGATGGTGGTCGGGCAGGCGTACATCCCGCAGACCCCGCACTGGCAGCAGAGGTAGGCCTCGGCCAGGTGCTCGGGGGGGATGGCGTCGGCCCGCTGCTGGCCGACCAGGCGCATTATGATGTGGGGCTCCATCCGGTGTCCGTTGAGGTAGCGGGGGCAGTAATCAGTGCAGGTCCGGCACTGATCGCAGGCCCAGGCCGCCCGCTTGATGTCGTGCTCGATCGGGCGCTTCTTGTAGAGGACCTGCTTGTGGTCTGAGGGGAGGACGATCAGACCGGTAGTCTTCTTGGAGACCTGCCCGGTGGTAAATCCTCCCATAATCGGCCCCCCGTCGAGGATTTCGTATTCCGCCACCGTCGGGCCGCCGGCGGCGGCGATCACGTCCTCGACCAGGGCGCCGACCGGGACCGAGAAGGTGACCGGCCGTTTCACCTCCCCGGCCACGGTCAGGACCCGATGGGTGACCGGGATGCCCCGATTGGCCCGGGCAATGTTGATCACCGTCCCGACATTGTTCACCACCACGGAGACGTCCATCGGGATCCCCCCTTCCGGGACCTGGAGGCCGGTGACGTCGTAAACCAGGACGTGCTCGTCCCCGGCCGGGTAGTAGCCTCCGAGGAGGGCCAGCTCGACCCGGGAGCCCCGGCGGGCGATCTCGGTCTTCAGGGTGTCGATCGCCCCCTGGTACTTCTTCTTCAGGCCGATCACGGCCTTCCCGGCGCCGACCGATTCCGCCAGCAGCTCCATCCCCTCGACCAGTTCGGCGGCGTGGACGATCATCAACTGCTGGTCGACGCGGAGGAGCGGCTCGCACTCGGCGCCGTTGGCGATCACCCACTTCGCCTTGGCCGCGGCCTTGACGTGGGAGGGGAAACCGGCGCCGCCGGCGCCGACCACTCCAGCGGTTCGGATTTTTTCGGCTAATAAAGTCAAAATCAAGTCCACACCACGGGTTTACACCCGTGGCAAATTTGGTGTCGCCCCCTGCGGGGGCTTGAAAATCTATTTATGCCGCTTGCTCCACGGGCTGACGCCCGTGGCTATTTGTGTTTCGCCCCCTGCGGGGGCTAATTTATATTAACTCGCCATCAAGCCGTACTCGTTCTCGTCCTCGATCACGCCCAGCGGGGGCTTCGATCCCGAGAGCGATAGCGATCCCGATAGCGATTGTAGCGGGTTTATCCTGTAATCTCGGGTGCTTGGAACTTCGAGTCGTATTACGCGTTGCGGAGAAGGCTCAAGGCCTCGGCCCGGGTTCTTTCGTCCCGGCGGAAGTTGCCCCGGACCGCC
>JAVCCZ010000177.1 GCA_030765265.1 Candidatus Erginobacter occultus | reverse complement strand
GGAAAAGTCTCCGCCGGGGTTCATCCCCTCGTTCTTATACCGGCATTACCCGAACGTATTTTGCGAACACCTATACTATCTACTTCGTGGGGGATCCAAATAATTTCCCGGTCCCAGGTTAACTAACCAGAGGTTTGGCGGGGAATTTCGCGCCAGCCACCTATTTTTCAGTATATGAGCGTTGGAATACAATTCTATTTCGTTATGGTAACGCAGTTTGTTACCAAAATTTTCGCCTTTGTGGCTTCCGTCCTGGTGGCGCGGGTGATGGGACCGACAGTGGTCGGGATCATTGCCTTTGCCTACGCGTTTGTCGGTCTGTTCGAGTTTCTTTTCGATATGGGGACCGGCACTGCTCATATCAAAAGAATTTCGGAAGGGAGAGATTACTCGAAATGTCTCGGGGCCTATGCGCTTTTAAAGGCATTGTTGAGTTTTCTCGCCCTGGGGGTTGTCCTGGCGGCTTATACCTTTATTTATCAATACCGGGAAGGATTTCAGGATCAGGTCCAGAGAACCGTAATTTTCATCATCCTGGGGTCGGTGGTAGTCGACCAGGTGTTTATGTTTTATTTCAATACTTTCAAAGCGCAACTCAAGTTCGGAAAAAGCCAAATAATCAAGTCGGTGAAGGATATTGCCGATGCTCTCCTGGTTATCGCCGTGGTCATCTTCTGGAGGAATATCTACGTGCTGGCTGCGGTCTACTTAGTCAGCGAAAGCATCGGGGCGGTTATGGGATTTGTTCTGCTGAAAAACAAACGGATCAGGAAGCCCGACGCGTCCTTGCTTAAAAGCTACGTGAAATTTTCCATCCCGATGTTTGCTATCACGGTGGGGTGGACGGTTTATCAGAATATCGACAAGGTTATGATCCGTTCCTTCTGGCCGGCTGCCGATGTCGGGATTTATCACGTCGGATACCGGATCTGCGCCTTTGCCCTTCTCCTGGGCACCAGCCTCAACGCGATATTGTTTCCCACGGTGTCGAAGCTGCACGGAGAAGGCAAACTGGATTCGATCAGAGAAGTCCTATACAAGGGAGAGCGATTTACGGCTCTTTTGATTACCCCCTTTGCCTTGGTTTGCGCGGTGTTTGCTCAACCCATTATTCTTAACATCTGGGGAGAAGCCTATCTGCCGGTAATCCCCATTCTGAGAGTTCTGGCCATCTTTACCGTATTTGCTTGTATGGGTTATCCACTCTCGGCGGGTATTATGGGGATTGGCCGGATCTGGGCGTATTTCTGGTTATTCGCGATTAACCTATTATTACTCATATCAAGTAATCTGATATTTATCCCCGAAAGCGTTTTCGGGATCAAAACTTTGGGACTGGGTGCTTTGGGGGCGGCCTGGGGGACCCTGGTGGCCATCTTCTTCGGATATATTCTCAGGAAGTTTCTTCTCCACAGGTATATCAGGATCGATCTTTCCTGCAGGGTTTTTACCGCGCCCCTGGTCGGGTGTCTGATAGGAGGGGCGTTCTGGTTGGTTAATCGTCTTGAGATCTCCCTGATGGAATCGCTCTATCTCCTGCCGATTGCCTTGGCCGCTTACTTTACTCTGGCCTTTTTATTCCGGGCGATGACCGGTGAAGACATCAGGCTTATAATCCGGATCTTGAAACCAAGCAGCACCAAAAAATATCTAACTGATGAGTTTCAGAGATCAGCCGATTGATCGGCAATCTTCAGCCCTGATGAATATTCTTGAACTTTATCCCCAGGTCGAGCATTTTCCGGCCCTCGGCACCTACTCCTTCATCGCCGAAGAGATGACCGCGCTGGCCGGGTTGCCGGATATCAATATCTACGGGATCAGTGCCTGCCGACCCGCTGATTTTATCTGTAGCGGGGTGACGGTTAGAGCTGTCCCCGGCCTGACTTCGGATATGGGAGAACTGGTTCGGGATATCGGTTATTTTTTCCGGAATCTATCGTTTTTTGCGCGACCTCGCTCAATCCGGGACATCGCGAGTATCTGGCAGTGCTGCCGTCTGGAGCGATTTATCGAAAAGACGGTTGCCCGGGACCGGATCGATATCATTCACAGTCACGGCATCTGGCCGGAAAGTACCGGGGGATCCCTGGCCGCTTCGCGGACCGGAACCCGGTTGATCCAGACCGTTAGAGGAGGAGAGATCCTGGTTGAACCCAGCATCAACCACGGACGGGCCCTTGACAGTTTCCAGGAAAAGATGATCAGGAAGACTCTCGTCCTCGCCGACCGCGTCCTCGGGGTCAGCCAGGCTATCTGCGATAAGGCCGTCGAGTTAGGCGCGGACACGGCGAAAGTGGAGAAGGTCGCCAAGGGAGTTGACCTCGACCGGTTTCAGCCGGATCGAGTATCCCCCGAGCTTTGCGTCCGTTATCAGGAGATGAAGCCGCCGGTGGTTATCTCTGTTGGCGGCCTGACCAGAAGGAAGGGGTTTGATGTCTGCCTGCGGGCCCTGGGGATTCTTTATGACCGGTGTCTGCCGTTCTCATTGCTGGTTATCGGAGAAGGAGAAGAAGAGCGGAATCTGCGAAACCTGGCGGAAAGCCTCGGGATTGCGGACCGGGTAAAATTCCTGGGGAAGGTCTCTCGGGACGATATCCCGGGTTATTATGCAATGAGCGACATATTCTGCCTGGCCGCCCTGCAGGATGCGGCCCCCAACGTGGTTATGGAAGCAATGGCCTCCGGTCTGCCGATAGTCTCGACCCTGGCCGGGGGAATACCCGAATATGTCGTGGATGGAGAGACCGGATTCCTGGTTCCCCCGGGAGACGTTTCCGCCCTGGCCGAGAAACTGGAGCCGTTGATTGTTGACGGAAGTTTGCGGCGGAAGATGGGGCAGGCCGGTCGGGAAAGGGCGGAGCGGGAATTTCCTTACCGGAAGATGGTCAATCGGATCGCGGCGGTGTATCGTGAGTTGGATCTTGCACGTCCTTGAATGAAAACCGGTTCCGGATTCTTCCCGGTTCTGGTCTCTGCCGCCCGGAGGGAGGATTGAGATAATTGATTCATTATGACTGAACGCAGCGGTTCAATTTGGATTGTCCGGAGGATCTTAGACCGGCAACTGGGACGGCTGATACCGCGGCTGGAAGGCGTTGTCCTCGACATCGGTTCCGGGCCTCAGCCTTACCGGGAGTTGCTCTATCGCTCCGGGGTGAAGAGATACGTAGCCCTGGATTGGCCGAACTCACCTCACGGTCCGGGGATGGAGATCTCTGCCGATATGACCAGACTTCCTTTCTCCGGGGAAGTATTTGATGGGATTCTCTGCACCCAGGTTCTGGAACATTGCCCGGATCCATCCGCGGCCCTGGCCGAAGGGGCCCGGGTTTTGAAACCGGGCGGCAAGGTTCTCCTTTCGGTCCCCTTCCTCTTTCAGGAGCACGAATTGCCCTGGGATTATTATCGATATACGGACCGGGGGATACGGTACCTTCTGGGAAAAGCAGGACTTTCGATCAGGGAGATCAAGAGGCTCGGCGGACCGGGCGTAGTAATTTCCGTTCTGACTTCCCGGATCGCCGGGATTACCCTGGGCTGGTGCAGTGACGCGGCCTCGGCGCTGGCGCGTAAATTAGCGGGAGTCGGGAAGACAAGGTGTTCCTCCTATCCGGCGGTTTGGGCCGGATACCTCTCCTGGCTGCTTTGCTCCATCATCCAGCTTCCGGTTTACCTGTCGCACCTGGTACTGGAGAAAGTACCATCGGTTTCTCGGAGGATATTCTTTCTTCGCCCCCTGCATTCGATTCTGGAGAAGTTGGGCACGGAGATGAACTCCGGTTACGTGATCCTGGCGGAGAAACCACCGAACAGCACTGTACATCCCCGGCAGGCAAAATTATGAAATACTCTCTGGTTGAACATCCCTGGCTGAAGAAATTGTCGGAACGGTTGCCGGGCCAGAGCCGGTCGGCGCGAGCTGTCAGGGTGATGGGAAAGGCGCTGCTCTCCGGAAAGAGTGTTGTTCGGGAGAAGCGCGTTTTCTTCGAGGGGGTCGAGGACGCGATCCTGGAATCTCACCTGACCGTCGGCCCCGGACCCGGTGAAGTGCTGGTAGAAACTATTTACAGCGCGGTCAGCCCGGGGACGGAAAGGGCATATTTCCTGGACCTGCCTAACTTCCACCAGGAGAGGCCGTACGGGCCTGGATACAGTGGCTGCGGCCGGATCAGGGCCTTGGGGAGGAATGTCACCGGACTGGGGAAAGGGGCGCTGGTCGCCGGACTGTTGAAGCATTCCAGCCAGAACGTAGTGGCGGCGGAGTCGCTGCAAATCTTGCCCTTGGGGGTGGAGCCCCGGGACGCCGCCTTCACTACCCTCGGGGGGATAGCTCTTTGTGGGATCAGGGCGGCCGGAGATCTTGAGGGCCGGAGGATGGCTGTTGTGGGGCAGGGGATCCT
>JAVCCZ010000049.1 GCA_030765265.1 Candidatus Erginobacter occultus | reverse complement strand
TGACGGGGGAGGGGAGACGCCCAGCCGGTCGAGGATGGTGGGGGCGATGTCGATAATCCCCACCGTCGTCTCCACCCGCCCGGACCGGTTCACTTTTTCCGGGATACGGATAATCAGGGGGACCCGGATCACCTCCTCGTAGAGGGTGAGGCGGTGGCCCTTGTTTCCGTGCTCGAAGAACTCGTCGCCGTGGTCGCCGGTGATGACGATCAGGGTCCGGTCGAAGAGGTCGAGTTCCTTGAGCTTTTCGATCACCATCCCGATATGCTTGTCGGTGAAAGCGATCTCCCCGTCGTAGAGGGCGATGATCCGCTCCAGGTCTTCCGGGTCCATCCCCGGGTGGACCCGGTCGTTGTGGATGTAATCCCTCCCGTCGATATCGCCGCCGTAACCGGGGTTGAAGATCCGGTCGTGGGGAGGAGGCGGGTCGTAGTCGTAATGGGGGTCCCAGAAGTGGAGGAAGAGGAAGAACGGCTCCGAGGAGTTTTCCTCCAGCCAGTTCTCCGCCAGCTCGGCGATCCGGGGGCTGGTGGTCTCCCGGTGGACCCGGTCCCGCTCGGTCTCGCTGGGGAGGACGGTATCGACGAAATCCTCTTTCTCGGTGTCGATGTTGTGGTAGAGATCGAACCCCCGAGCGAAGCCGAAGGCCGGGTTCATATAGGGGGAAGAGCAGAAGGCGGCGGTCCGATAGCCGGCGGCCAGCAGGGATTCGGCCAGGGTGGGGACGGCGGGGTGGAGACTGAAGCCGTCGGTGGCGACCCCGTGGGCCGAGATCTCCTGCCCGGTGAAGAGGGAGATATGGGCGGGGAGCGTCCAGGAGGTAGTGCTGACGTGGTTTTCAAAAATCGCGGCGTTTTGAGCCAGACGGTCGATCTCCGGCGTGGTCTCCCGCCCGTAGCCGTAAGCCCCGACGTGGTCGGCCCGCAAAGAATCGATCGAGATCAGGAGCACGTTGACCGGTTCCGGTTTCTCCGCATCCTTCCCGCATCCGCCGCCGGCCAGCCAGAGCGCCCCCGCAAGAACCACGCTCAGTAATGATTGCGTTCTGCTCACCACCATTCCCCATTCCCCAATTTCCCTTGCCCCCGATTCCGGATTCTGATTTAATCGTCCTGATCAGGATAACCCACCACGATCGATTAATCAAGTCGTCCCGCAGGGAACAGTTATTTAATGGAAACCGCCGTTTCTCCAGTCAGGGCGTTTCTCCGGCAATTCCGGGGCCGCAACCACGGCCACCTGGTCCAGTTCATCAAGTACGCCATCGCCGGCGGGATCGCCACCGTGGTTCACACGACGCTCTTCTTTCTCCTGGCCTGGAAAGTCTTCCCCGCCCTGACCGCCGCCGACCCGATCGCCCGGCTCTTCAATATCCCGGGTTCGGAGATCTCCGACGCGGTCCGGGCCTGGCACGCCGGTCTCGACAACGGTGTTGCCTTTCTCTTCTCCAACTTCGTCGTTTACGTGATCAACGTCGCCTGGGTCTTCGAGCCCGGCCGCCACTCCCGTTTAAAGGAGATCGGGTTGTTTTACGGGGTGGCCGCCATCAGCGTCTTTATCGGGATCGGCCTCCAGTCGTTCCTGATCGGCCGGTTCGGCATCCCCACCACCTATGCCTTCGGGGCGATGATCCTGGTCTGTTTTTTGATCAACTACGCAATGCGGAAGTTCTTTATTTTTAAGGGATAATTCCATTCATAAATAAAATAATATAAAATAATATAGGGAAACCAATAGCCGTTGGATTTTTTCTTGACTTTTGCGGTCCGCGGGGATATCAATGACCTTTTAGGATGCTCTCGGCAAAGGAAATTATCCGGGGAGGATAAACATTATGGAGAAAGTACAGCTCCGAACTTACATTTTCTTGGACAGTATGCAGCCGCAGTTCGCCTCCTTTGTCGCTTCGGCGGCCAAGGGGTTCCAGCCGCTGCCGGGGATGGCGGCCTGCTACGTCGAGGTCGCCCCCGGGATGGCGATCAACGAGGTGATGGATGTCGCCCTCAAGGCCACCGAGGTCAAGCCGGCGATGATGATCGTCGAGCGGGCCTACGGGCTGCTCGAGGTCCATTCCTTCTCCCAGGCCAACGTCCGAGAAGCGGGGAAGGCGATCCTCGATTCGCTGGGGCTGAAAGAAGAGCAGCGGCTGAAGCCGAAGGCGGTCGCCACCCAGATCATCCGCAAGGTCGACGCCCACCAGGCCCAGCTGATCAACCGGAGCCGGAACGGGTCGATGCTCCTGGCCGACCAGACTCTCTATATCCTGGAGACCGATCCCGCTGGCTATGCCGTTTTGGCGGCCAACGAGGCGGAGAAGGCGGCCAATATCACCCTGATCGAGGTCAAGCCTTTCGGCCGATTCGGCCGGCTGTACCTGGGCGGGGAGGAGCGGGACATTATGGTCGGAAGCGAGGCCGCCCTGGCGGCGATCAACGCCGTCTCCGGGGTCTCGGCGGCCGGGAAGGGAGAGTAAACAGCAGTCGGAAAATCAACCCTGAAATTTTCCCCAGGAAAATTTTAAAAGGAGGAGAAAGAGATGTCTGAAGCGCTGGGTATGATCGAAACGAAAGGATTCGCGGCGATGGTCGAGGCCTCCGACGCGATGGTCAAGGCGGCCAAGGTCGAGCTGGTCAGCTACGAGCGGATCGGGGGCGGCTACGTGACCGCCATCGTCCGGGGCGATGTCGCCGCCTGTAAGGCGGCGGTGGAAGCCGGCGCCCGGGGCGCGGAGAAGGTCGGGGAGTTGATCTCCGTCCACGTCATCCCGCGGCCGCACGTCAATATCGACCGGGTGCTCCCGCTGGGACGCGCGCCGCAGAAAGGCAAGTAAACCTCTGGCGGGGACCGTTATGCTCTTAGCCAAGATCCGCGGGACGCTGGTCTCCAGCCACAAGGTGGAGACCCTGGAAGGGCTGAAGTTCTTTGTCTGCGAACAGCTGGACATAACCGGCAAGCCGTTGGGTAAGTACATCGTCGCCGCCGATTCCGTCGGTGCCGGGGTGGGGGAGGTGGTCCTGTACGTGACCGGGAGCTGCGGTCGCTACACCGCCGCCACCACCAACCGCCCCTGCGACGCTACCGTAATGGCGATCGTCGACACCCTGGAAGTCGACGGAGAGACGGTTTACGAGAAGTCGACCGACCCCGGGACCTGATCCTTCAAGTGGGGATCAGGTCCCGGTTCTGTTTGTAGGGGCAAGGCATGCCTTGCCCTTACATCAATAAAACCAATTCTTGAGGAATAATTATGTCCCCAGAACCGTCCCCGATCAGCGAGGAACAGGTCAGGTCAATTGTCCAGACCGTGGTCGCCCGGCTCGCCGGCGGGGAGGCCGCCGCCCCCGGTTCCCCCCCATCCCCGATCGCGCTCGGCGACGGGGTCTATTCCGGGATTGAGGAAGCGATCGCGGCCGGCACCGCCGCCCAGAAGAAGCTGATGACCCTCAACCTCGCGGTCCGGGAAAAGATCATCGAGGCGATGCGCCAGGCCGGCTGGGGTAGTGCCGAGAAGATCTCCCTCCTGGTGGTCTCCGAGACCGGGATGGGGAGGGTGGATTCCAAGATCCAGAAGCACCTGCTGGTCTCCAACAAGACCCCGGGGTTGGAGGATCTCCAGCCGATCGCCTGGT
>JAVCCZ010000058.1 GCA_030765265.1 Candidatus Erginobacter occultus | reverse complement strand
GGTAATGGACGGTCTGACCGCCTCCGCCCTGAAAGTCTATGTCGATATCGTCGGGCTGGAGCCGGGCACCTGGGAACTCCCCCTCTACACCGCCTTACCCCCGAGGTGGTCCTGGAGCGGTCGGATCCGCCCCGGGTCAAGGTCACACTCGACCGCGGCCCGGTCAGCCCCCGCCAGCCCTGACCGACTGAAAAATTTCACCGCGGAGGCGCAGAGGGCGCGGAGGAAGTTACAGTTTTCATTTGGGGATTTACAGCTCGGGTCTGGCTGCATTCAAAACTTTGAGATAACCGCGGTGTTACGGATTGGTACCGTTTAATCCCTCTGCGCCCTCTGCGTCTCCGCGGTTCAAAACCTGAAACAGGAGTGGAAGATGATCAAGTTAGGCGTAAACATCGATCACGTGGCCACGATCCGCCAGGCCCGGCGGGGACGGGAACCGGACCCGGTCTGGGCGGCGGCGGTCTGTGAACTGGCCGGGGCGGATATCATCACCGTCCACCTGCGGGAAGACCGGCGTCACATCAACGACCGCGATCTTCGGCTGCTCCGGAGGACGGTCGGGACCAAGCTCAACCTGGAGATGGCCGATACCGCGGAGATCGTCGGGATCGCCCTCGAAGTCAGGCCCGAGCAGGTAACCCTGGTCCCGGAGAAACGGGAGGAAGTGACCACCGAAGGCGGTCTCGACGTCCGGGGGAACCTGGAGAGCCTCTCGGCGGCGGCAGAGAAGTTCCGGCAAGCCGGGATTTTAGTCAGTTACTTTATCGATCCGGACTTCGATCAGCTGGCGGCCGCCCGCGAGGCCGGGGCGGATTTCGTCGAACTCCACACCGGGGCCTACGCCAACGCTTCCGGGGAAGCGGCGGTGGAGCGGGAACTGGAGCAGCTCTACGCCGCCGCCGAACGGGGAGGGGAGCTGGGGCTGCGGATCAACGCCGGCCACGGGCTCAACTACCTCAACGCGAAGAGGGTCCTGGCTCTCTTCGGCCTGGAGGAACTCCACATCGGACATAGCATTATCTCCCGGGCGGTCTTTACCGGCCTCGACTCGGCCGTCCGCGAGATGCTTGCAATTATCTCCTCCTGAGTATTCATACCTCGTGCGAGTACGAGTAAGGGGGTGTCATGGTTATAGGAATCGGAATCGACATTATCGAGATCCCCCGGGTGGAACGGCTGCTCGAGAAGTGGGGGGAGAGTTTTCTTCACCGGGTCTTTCTCCCCGGCGAGGTCGCCTACTGCCGGGAGAAAAAGTACCCGGCGCCCCACCTGGCGGCCCGGATCGCGGTCAAGGAAGCGGTCTTGAAGTCCTTCGGCGAGGGCTGGACGGAGAAAATCGGCTGGAAGGATATCCTGGTCGGCCGGTCCCTCAAGGGCCAGCCCCGCGTCGAGTTGCTCGGCAAGGGAAAGAAGCTCCAGGAGGAGATGGGGGTGGAGAAGATCCTGGTCAGTCTCTCCCACGCCGACAACTACTCGGTGGCGTCGGCGGTGCTTTGCGGGGGTTCGGGGGGTCGATAGCGATACCGATTCTGGAAGCATAGATAGTGAAAATTGTTACACCTCAACAGATGAGGGAACTTGACCGGGCGGCGATCGAGGAGCGGGGGATCCCCGGCCGGACCCTGATGGAACGGGCGGGGGCGGCGGCGACGGGGGCGGTGGAACAACTGCTGGCCTCCTCCGGCCCCGAGCCCCTGGTTGTGATCCTGGCCGGGAAAGGGAATAACGGCGGCGACGGGTTGGTCGTCGCCCGGTTGCTCGGCGATCGGGGGGTCCGGACCACGACCTTCCTCCTGGCCCGGGGCCGGGAGCTGGGGGGCGACGCCGCCGGCAACCGGGTCCGGCTCCTCAAGGGGCGCTGTCCCCTGGTCGAACTGACGGAGGATCAAGACCTGGACGGTCTGGAGTCGGCCCTGGCGGAGGCGGCTGTGGTCGTGGACGGGATCTTCGGAACCGGATTCCGGGGGATGGCCCGGGGTCTTCCGGCCCGGGCGATCGAGCTGGTCAACCGGGCTGCCCGGCGCCCCGCTCCGCCCCGGGTCCTCGCCATCGATATCCCCTCCGGCCTCGACGGCGGCTCCGGGGAGGCGGGGGGAGAGGCGATCCGGGCCGATTGGACGGTGACGATGGGACTGGTCAAGACCGGGATGGTCCGGGGCCAAGGCCTCGACCTCTGCGGCCGGATCACGGTCGCCGATCTCGGTTTCCCGCCTGACCTGGTCGCGGCCCTCCCCTCCGAGGTGGAAGTTGTCGTCCCCGGCGACCTGGCCCGGCTTTTGCCGCCCCGCCGGCCCTCCTCCCACAAGGGCGATTACGGGCGGCTCCTGATCGTCGCCGGTTCCCCGGGGATGACCGGTGCCGCCGTCCTCGCCGCCCGGGCGGCGCTGCGGGCCGGCACCGGGCTGGTGACGGTCGCCGTCCCCCAAAGCCTCAACCCGATCCTGGAGGGGGCGGTGGCCGAAGCGATGACCCTCCCCCTCGCCGAGACCCCCGGGGGGACGCTCTCCCCGGAGGCCCTGGGGCCGATCCTGGATTTCGCCGCCGGGGTCGACGCCGTGGCAATGGGGCCGGGGCTCTCCCGGGACCGGGCGACCGGGTGGCTGGTCCGGGGGCTGGTCCGGCGGTGCCCGGTTCCGCTGGTCATCGACGCCGACGGCCTCAACCTGCTCGCCCGGCGCCGGCGGGTCCTGAAAAAAGCCCGCTCCTCCCTGATCCTCACCCCTCACCCGGGCGAGATGTCCCGGCTGACCGGGCTGAGCGGGGAGGAACTGCGCGGCGACCGGGAAGAGTCCGCCCGCCGTTTCGCTCGGGAATACAACCTGACCCTGGTCTTGAAAGGGGCCGGGACCGTGATCGCTTCCTCCGCCGGCCCGCTCTGGGTCAACCTGACCGGCAACCCCGGGATGGCGACCGGGGGGAGCGGAGATATCCTCACCGGCCTGATCGCCGGTTTCCGGGCCCAGGGTTTGGAAGATTCCGCCGCCGCCCGGCTCGGAGTCTTTGTCCACGGCGCCTCCGGGGACCGAGCCGCCCTCCGCCGGGGGATGATGAGTATGCTGCCCTCCGATCTACTCGCGGAAATCCCGGCCGTCCTCAACCGGATTTTTCCCCGCAACCTTCCCCCCGCGGGGTGAGGGGCAAAGACGGAACTTGAAAAATCCTTCCGGTGGGGTATAACTCTTTTGACGGCCGGCGTAGCTCAACGGCAGAGCAGCTGATTTGTAATCAGCAGGTTGGAGGTTCAAATCCTCTCGCCGGCTTTAATCCTCCGGGGATACCGGTTTTATCTTGTCCGAGTTTTTAATCTTGCCTTGAAATTAGACATTGGCTAGTATGCCCCAGAATAAATTTGTTCCGCGGGAAAAATTTTCAGGGGAGATACCGAAGCGGTCAAACGGGGCAGACTGTAAATCTGCTGGCTATGCCTTCGGAGGTTCGAATCCTCCTCTCCCCATTTATTTTTCCGCCCCGGTTCCCGGGGCGGAAAAATAAATGCTGAATATAATTTGGTTCGGAGAACGAGATTATTTTAACGGTACCGGGGAATGCCGGAGTCCCGGTGCCTTTTCTTTGCGCCGCGGGCGTAGTTCAATGGTAGAACACGAGCCTTCCAAGCTCGTTACGTGGGTTCGATTCCCATCGCCCGCTCTAAATATATCGACGCCGTAGTGATAGAAATGGTTATCTGATGTGGGTGCTCAGGCATCGCCGGAGCCGGGCACAAAATCAAATAATCCGCGGGGCGGGTTTATTTTATTTTTATTGACTGGAAACAAGGGTTTGATAGTATGGCCCGCCCGCATTTCAGAATGCGGATGGAATTGGTACGCCTCCAGATAGCTTCGCAGTTTATCTTCGCGCAGGCCGGTCGGCCGGGAGTACTGATTGATTGACGGCGGGCTGAGCCCTGAACATTTTCAGCTCGGCTGGTGCGACGGGGGCTTTCTGTATCGGGCGGCCCGGAATCGTCCGGGCGGCGGTTGGGAGGACAACTCGCCCTTGTAGCTCAGTCGGCAGAGCGCGTCCTTGGTAAGGACGAGGTCATCGGTTCAAATCCGATCAAGGGCTTTATCTTATTTTTCCGCCGGGGAAATATGATAGGATAGAAAATTACTTCCGGCGACGTTGCCGGTTGGGAGATGGAAAAGAGTGGAGACGGGGAATGAGGAATTCCCCCCCCCCTTTTTTATTTTCCTCCCGTCGTCGTTTGGTTGACGTAATAAAAAATTATGGTTAACCCGTGCCGGGTTGACCGACAGATAAATTTTCGAGAAAACCTATAAAGCTTAAGACGGGAGGAAAATACAATGGCGAAGGAAAAATTTGAAAGGACCAAGCCCCACGTGAACATCGGGACGATCGGTCACGTGGACCACGGGAAGACCACCCTGACCTCGGCGATTACCAAGCATCTGTCCTCGAAGGACTCGAAGATCCAGTTCCGTTCCTTCGATTCGATCGATAACGCGCCGGAAGAGCGGGAACGCGGGATCACCATCGCGGTCGCGCACGTCGAATACGAGACGGCCAACCGCCATTACGCCCACGTGGACTGCCCCGGGCACGCCGACTACATCAAGAATATGATCACCGGCGCGGCCCAGATGGACGGGGCGATCCTGGTGGTGAGCGCGGCCGACGGGCCGATGCCCCAGACCCGGGAGCACATCCTGCTGGCGAGGCAGGTCGGGGTGCCGGCGATCGTGGTCTTCCTCAACAAGGTGGACCAGCTTGACGACCCGGAGCTGCTGGAACTGGTGGAACTGGAAGTCCGCGAGCTGCTCAGCTCCTACGATTTTCCCGGCGACGACATTCCGGTGATCCCCGGTTCGGCCCTCAAGGCCGGGGTAACCGACGAATCGGACTCGGAGGATGCCAAGTGCATCTTCAACCTGATGGAAGCCGTCGACGCCTATGTCCCGACCCCGAAGCGGGACGTGGACAAGCCGTTCCTGATGCCGGTGGAAGACGTCTTCAGCATCGAGGGTCGGGGGACGGTGGTGACGGGTAGGGTCGAGCGGGGAGTGGTCAAGGTCGGGGAAGAGGTGGAGATCGTCGGAATCAAGGACACCCGGAAGACCACGGTCACCGGGGTGGAGATGTTCCGCAAGCTCCTCGACCAGGGCGAAGCCGGGGACAACGTCGGCTGTTTGCTGCGGGGGATCAAGAAAGAAGAGGTGGAGCGGGGAATGGTTCTGGCCGCCCCGGGTTCGATCACTCCGCACAAGAACTTCAAGGCCGAGGTTTACATCCTGAGCAAGGACGAGGGCGGGAGACACACGCCCTTCTTCCCCGGCTACCGTCCGCAGTTTTATTTCCGGACCACCGACGTCACCGGTAACGTCCAGCTGCCCGAAGGCGTGGAAATGGTGATGCCGGGCGACAACGTGACGATGACGGTCGATCTGATCACCCCGATCGCGATGGAGAAAGGACTGCGGTTCGCGATCCGGGAAGGCGGCCATACCGTCGGCGCCGGAACCGTGACCGAGATCGTGGAGTAAATAATTTTCTTCGCGGACAACCAAGACGGGGAAGACAATACCGGTTTGATAATCGCATTACCAGCCCGGCGGGGAAGCAAGAACCGGCCGGGAGAGGGATAACGGAGAATGGCCCGGGAACACATAATATTAGCTTGCGGTGAATGCAAGAGGAGGAACTATACCTTCTTCCATAACAAGGCGACCGGCAAGCTCTCCTTGAAAAAGTACTGCCGGTTCTGCCGCAAGCATACTCTGCACAAGCAGACCAAGTAGTCTCCCGGAGCGCGGACAAGGACGGAACCAGTAGGCCAGTAACTCTAATTGGTTAGAGTGCCGGTCTCCAAAACCGGAAGTTGGGGGTTCGAGTCCCTCCTGGCCTGTATTTTTTTCGCTGCGCGAAAAAAATAGGGGGAAATATTGCCGGAGTCCGGAGCTTTGAATTTTTGGCATTTTAAACTTTAGGCATTTTAGGCACTACAAACTTTAGGCACTTATTCCGATGGCTAAAATCACGACATTCATCTCGGAAGCCCGGATTGAGCTGAAGAAAGTCAACTGGCCCTCCCGCAAGGAGCTGATCGATTCCACCAAGGTGGTGCTGATCACCTCTTTCCTGCTGGCGGCTTTTATCGGGGTGGTCGACTTTATACTCTCTCAGCTAATTACCGCGGTAATCGGTTAAAAAATGAGTCATCAATGGTACGTCATTCACACCCTCTCCGGCCAGGAACAGAAGGTTAAAGAAGCGCTGGAGAGGCGGATCGCGTTGGATAACCTGGAAGACTATATCTCCCAGGTGATGATCCCTTTCGAGCGGGTCTCCGAGGTCAAGGCCGGCAAGAAGATCATCTCTCAGCGGAAGTTCTGGCCCGGTTACGTCTTTGTCAAGATGGAGTATAACGACCGGACTTTTTACGCGATCAATGAGACCTCGGGGGTGATCGGTTTTGTCGGGACCGGGAATCCCCCGGAGCCGGTCTCCGAGGGCGAGATCCTCGCGGTCCTGGAACAGATCGAAGAGAAGAAGGAAAGAGTCAAACCGAAAGTTCTCTTCTCGGTCGGGGAGACGGTCAAGGTTACCGACGGTCCCTTTGCCGGAATGACCGGAGTGGTCGATACGGTCGATCCCGACAAGGGGAAGATGTCGGTCCGGGTCTCGATCTTCGGACGGGAGACGCCGGTGGAACTGGAATACTGGCAGGTGGAGAAAAGTTAATGGCAAAAAAAGAGACAGTCACGATCAAGCTGCAGATCCCGGCCGGGCAGGCCAACCCCGCCCCGCCGGTTGGTCCGGCTCTGGGCGCGCACGGCGTTAACATTATGGAGTTCTGCAGCGCCTTTAACGCCGCCACCAAGGAGAAAGCCGGGTTTATCATCCCGGTGGTGATCACCGTCAACAAGGACCGGAGTTTTACTTTTATCACCAAGACCCCGCCGGCGACCAATCTGCTCAAGCGGGCCGCCGGGGTGGCGACGGCTTCACCCACTCCCAACCGGGAAAAGGTGGGCCAGGTGACGAGGGAACAGGTCCGGGAGATCGCCCGGCAGAAGATGGAGGATCTCAACGCCGCCTCGGAGGAGGCCGCCGAGCGGATCATCGCCGGTACCGCCCGCTCGATGGGGATCGAGATCAAGGATTAAACCAAAGAAACTGGAAATCAAATATGGCCAAAGCAGGAAAAAAATACGTCAAGGCCCGGGAACAGGTGGATAAATCCCGGCTCTACCCTCTGCCGGAAGCGGTGGGGGCGGTCAAGGGAGTCGCTTTCGCCGGGTTCGACGAAACAGTGGAACTGGTGACCAACCTGGCGATCGATCCCAAGAAATCGGACCAGCTGGTCCGGGGAACGGTCTCCCTCCCCCACGGAACCGGGAAGAAGGTGAAAGTGCTGGCTTTCTGTCCGGCCGATCAGGAAGAGGACGCCCGGGCGGCCGGCGCCGATTACGCCGGTCTGGCCGATCTGGTGGAAAAGATCCAGGGCGGCTGGCTGGATTTTGACGCCGCGGTGGCGGAAAAATCGGTGATGAGAGAGATCAGTCGCCTGGGCAAGGTCCTGGGGCCGCGGGGCTTGATGCCCAGCCCGAAAGCGGGCACGGTGACCGAGGATATCCCCCGGACCGTCCGGGAACTGAAAGCCGGGAAGATCGAGATCAAGACCAACAAGTACGGGGTGATCCAGGTCGCGGTGGGCAAGGTGTCCTTCACCGACGAGCAACTGGCGGATAATATCCTCTGCGTGATCTCGGAGATCAACAGGCTCCGGCCGGCCGTGGTCAAGGGCAAGTACATCAAGAAAGCGTTTATTTCCTCAAGTATGGGTCCGGCTGTTCCCCTGGATACGATGGGTCTGACCCAGGGGGTCTCGGCCGATTGAAGTATAATTTCAGCTATCAGATATAATTAGGAACCGCGGAGAGAGCGGTCCGCCGGCAGGTTTCGGGCTAATCCGCGGGTATCTTTGTATTCGCCGGAAAACGCATCTGCTAGCGTAGGGTTGCATAAATAAAAACCTCAGTATAGTGTCATTGCGAGGAGAGAAGCGACGAAGCAATGACAATGTAATGGTCGTTATTTTTGATACACTGCACTAGGGGCGGCCGGGAATTGACGCCGGATGGAGCCGCGAGGTATAGGGAATATGAGAGTCGAAAAAGAAATTATAAAAAATGAATACGCCCGACGGATCGGCGGGAAGACGGCGATGGTGGTGGTTGACTACGGCGG
>JAVCCZ010000149.1 GCA_030765265.1 Candidatus Erginobacter occultus | reverse complement strand
TGCCCCGGGAAGATTTGATGCAGATGGTCAAGCGGGCCTCCCTGATCACCGACGAGAAATCCAACTCGGTCCGTTTTTCCTTTAACCCCGGGCAGCTCCAGATCAGCGCCGTCACCCCGGAGGTGGGACAGGCCCGCGAAGAGATGGATATCGATTACTCCGGCCCCGAGCTGAAGATCGCCTTCAACCCCTATTATTTTATCGATGTCTTAAAAGCGGTGGATGAAGAGGAGAATATCAATCTGCAGCTGATCGACTCCGGCAGCCCGGGGTTGTTGAAGGTCGGCGAGCGCTTTCTCTGTGTGATTATGCCGATGAAACTTTAATGGCTCCCCAAGGCAAGCAAGGCGGCGCGGAGGCGATCGGACCGATAGTCCGGGATATCGTCAGCCGGCTGGGGATGAAGGAACTGCTGGTCTCCAGCCGGGTCTTCGAAGTCTGGCCCACCGCGGTCGGCGAGGCCATCGCCGGCCACGCCCAGCCGCATTCTCTCCGCGAGGGAACCCTGGTCGTCCACGTCGACAGTTCCGTCTGGCTGGCCCAGTTGGAGAGGTTCCGGAAACGTCAGATCCGGGAGAAGCTCAACCGTGAGCTTCCCTACCCGATGGTAAAAAAAATTATCTTTCGAATTGGTGAATTACAGCGTCCCTGACAAGCGAGACCGATAAGTTATGGCCGAGAACAAGCAAACCGCGAGGAAGAAGAAGGCCGTCGCCCCCGGCGGCAAGGATAGATCCTACGACGCCACCACGATCAAGGTCTTAAAGGGGATCGAGGCGGTCCGGAAACGCCCGGCGATGTATATCGGGGATACCGGTACCCGGGGTCTCCACCACCTGGTTTACGAGGTGGTGGATAATTCGATCGACGAAGCGATGGGCGGCTACTGCCGGAAGATCGACGTGGTTATCCACGCCGACGGCTCGGTCTCGGTCACCGACGACGGTCGGGGGATCCCGGTCGACCGGCACAAGACGGAGAAGAAGCCGGCTCTCGAGGTGGTGATGACCACCCTCCACGCCGGGGGCAAGTTCGACAACAAGGTCTACCGGGTCTCCGGGGGTCTCCACGGGGTCGGGGTCTCGGCGGTCAACGCCCTCTCCGAGTGGATGGAAGTGGAGGTGAAGCGGGACGGGAAGATCTACCATATGTCTTTCGCCCGGGGGATGCGGGAAAAAGCCCTGAAGGAAGTGGGCCGGACCAAGTCCACCGGGACCAAGGTCACCTTCCGTCCCGACGGGGAGATCTTTCCCGAGATCGGGTTCTCCTACGATATCCTGGCCAAGCGACTCCGCGAACTGGCCTTTCTCTCCCGGGACGTCAAGATCACCCTGACCGACGAGGAGAGCGAGCGGAGCGACGAGTTCCGCTACAAGGGTGGGATCGTCAGTTTCGTCCAGTATCTCAACCAGAACAAGAACACTCTCCACCGCAAGGTCCTCTACCTCGACAAGAGCAGGGAAGACCTCGAGGTCGAAGTCGCCCTCCAGTACCACGACGGCTATACCGAGAACATCTACTCCTACGCCAACAACATCAATACCATCGAGGGCGGCACCCACTTAAGCGGCTTCAAGTCGGCCCTGACCCGGACCTTGAACAGCTACGCCCGCTCCCATAAACTGCTTAAGGAAAAGGACGCCCCGATGTCTGGCGACGACGTCCGGGAAGGCCTGACCGCGGTGATCTCGGTCCGGGTCCGGGAACCCCAGTTCGAGGGCCAGACCAAGACCAAGCTCGGCAACTCCGAGGTCAGCGGGTTGGTGGAGTCGATCCTCAACGAAGGGGTGGGGGATTTCCTGGAAGAGAACCCGACCCCGGCCCGGGCAATCGTCAACAAGTGCGTCGGCGCCTCCCGGGCCCGGAACGCGGCGAGAAAGGCCCGCGACCTGGCCCGGCGGAAGGGTGCGCTGGAAAGCGGGGGTCTGCCCGGCAAGCTGGCCGACTGCTCGGAGAAAGACCCCGAGCTCTGCGAGATCTACCTGGTCGAGGGCGACAGCGCCGGCGGTTCGGCCAAGCAGGGACGCGACCGCCGTTTCCAGGCCATCCTGCCCCTGAAGGGAAAGATCCTCAACGTCGAAAAGGCGGCCCCGATCAAGATGCTCAGCAACACCGAGATCCAGACGATGATCACCGCCATCGGGGCGGGCTTCGGCTCCGAGGACTTCAATATAGAAAAGACCCGCTATCATAAGATCGTGATTATGACGGACGCCGACGTTGACGGTTCGCATATCCGGACCCTGCTCTTGACCTTTTTTTACCGCCAGATGCCGGAGCTGATCGAGAACGGCTTTATCTACCTGGCCCGGCCCCCGCTTTACAAGGTAAAGAGAAGAAATACCGAGCGCTACGTGGAGAGCGACGAGGAGATGAACGGGATCCTCCTCGATCTCGGCTCCGAGGACCTGACGCTGTTCCGGTGCGCCGATGGGAAAGAATTCACCCGGAACCAGTTCCAGAAATTACTCGAGACCCTGACCCGGCTCGACCGGCTGATCGGCCAGCTGAGGAAACGGGCCGTCGACTGGGACGAGTACATCCGCCTTCTCGACCCCGACTCGCTCGAGCTGCCCCGTTACCGGGTCCGGTTCAACCACGAAGAGCAGTTCCTCGCCGATGACGAGGACCTCTCGGAGTTCGCGAAAAATTGGCAGGCAGACCACCCGGTTGAAAACGGGGAGGAGGAAGAAGCCGAGGAGAACGGGGAAGAATACGAGGTGATGGAGATCTACGAAGCCCGCGAGATCTCCAAGTGCCTCAAGGAATTGACCAGGCTGGGAATCCTCCCCGAGGAGGAGAAGCAGCCGGCCGGCGACGACGAGGAGGGCCCCCCGGTTTACGAACTGGTCGCCGACGAGCAGCGGACCCCGCTCTACAAGCTTCTGGATATTCTTCACGAGGTCAGGCGAAGCGGGAAACAAGGACTGGCGATACAACGTTATAAGGGCTTGGGGGAGATGAACCCGGAACAGCTCTGGGAGACGACGATGGACCCGGAAAAACGGACCCTGGTCAAGATCAAGCTCGACGACGCCGTGGCCGCCGACGAAATCTTCACCATCCTGATGGGTGACGTGGTCGCCCCGCGCAAGGAGTTCATCTTCCGCAACGCATTGTTTGTCAAGAACCTGGATGTATAAAGGAGAGAAGTCGGGATACCGTTTGGATCCGCCTTATTCTGAATTCCGTATTCTGACTCCTGAATTCTGATTTTCTATGTACGCGCGCAACGAAAAGATAATTACCTGTGACATCAAGGACGAGATGCGGGAGTCCTACCTCAATTACGCGATGAGCGTGATTGTCTCCCGGGCCCTCCCCGACGCCCGCGACGGGCTCAAGCCCTCCCAGCGGCGGATCCTGGTGGCGATGAACGATCTCGGCCTGGGGCCGAAGAGCCGCTACCGGAAGTGCGCCAAGGTCGCCGGGGATACCTCCGGAAACTACCACCCCCACGGCGAGGCGGTCGTCTACCCGACCCTGGTCCGGATGGCCCAGGACTTCAACCTCCGCTATCCCCTGGTCGACGGCCAGGGCAACTTCGGCTCGATCGACGGCGACCCCCCGGCGGCGATGCGTTATACCGAGGCCCGGCTCGCTCCGCTGGCGATGGAGATGCTCAAGGACCTGAAGAAGAATACCGTCGATTACATCCCCAACTACGACGAGACCCTCCAGGAACCGGTCGTTCTGCCCGGCAAATTCCCCAACCTGCTCTGCAACGGGGCGGCCGGGATCGCGGTCGGGATGGCCACCAACATCCCGCCCCACAATCTGATCGAGGTGGCCGAGGCGGCCAAGCTCTTCATCGACAACCCCGAGGTCGGGGTGGCGGACTTGATGAAGAAGATCCCGGGTCCGGACTTCCCGACCGGGGGGATCATCACCGGCCTGGAAGAGATCCGCCGGGCCTACGCCACCGGCCGGGGGCGGATCAAGCTCCGCGGCCGGCTGGGGGTCGAACCCCTCAAGGGCGGCCGGGAAGCGATCATCATCACCGAGATCCCTTACAGCGTCAACAAGACCAAGCTGCTGGAGAATATCGCCTCCCTGGTCAACCACAAGAAGATCACCGGGATCTCGGATCTGCGCGACGAGTCCGACCGGGAAGGGATGAGGATCGTCGCCGAACTCAAGCGGGGCGAGGTGGCGAGGGTGATCATCAACCAGCTCTACAAGAAGACCCAGCTCCAGGTCACCTTCGGGATCATCCTCCTGGCGCTGGACGCCGGCCGCCCGCGGGTGATGGACTTGAAATCGGCCCTGCGCTGCTTTGTCGATCACCGCAAGGAAGTCATCGTCCGCCGGACCCGGTTCGACCTCGATGTCGCCGAACGGCGGGCCCACATCCTGGAAGGCTTCAAGATCGCGCTGAAGAATATCGACGAGGTGATTAAGATCATCAAGTCGTCCTCCGATCGGGAGACGGCGAAGACCAAGCTCTGTAAGAGGTTCGGCCTCTCCGAGATCCAGGCCGACGCCATCCTCGATCTCCGGCTCTACCGCCTGACCGGGCTGGAGGCGAAGAAGATCGACGAGGAGTACAAGGAG
Source organism: Candidatus Erginobacter occultus (assembly GCA_030765265.1). GTDB lineage: Bacteria > Auribacterota > Erginobacteria > Erginobacterales > Erginobacteraceae > Erginobacter > Erginobacter occultus. The sequence goes on along the minus strand of JAVCCZ010000149.1, from coordinate 25,923 downwards.
CTGATCAAGCTGATCGCCCACCTCCAGTCGATCCTCGACAGCGAGCAGCTGGTTCTGGAAATGATCAAGGATGACCTGGACGAGATGAAAGCGAAGTACGGGGACGACCGCCGGACCGAGATCGTCCCCGACGAGGGCGAGTTGAGGATCGAGGACCTGATCGCCGACGAGGCCGCCCTGATCACCATCAGCCACCGCGGCTACATCAAAAGGGTCCCGGTCAGCACCTACCGGGCCCAGCGGCGCGGGGGCAAGGGCGTGGCCGGGATGGTGACCCGGGACGAGGATTTCGTCGAGCGCCTCTTCACCGCCTCCACCCACGACTACCTCCTCTTCTTCACCGAGTCGGGGCGGGTCCACTGGCTGAAGGTTTACCAGATCCCGCCCGCTTCCCGGACCTCGATGGGCCGGGCGATCGCCAACCTCCTCCAGATCTCCGAGCAGGAAAAGATCGCCGCCCTGATCCGGGTCAGGGATTTCGAGCCCGGGGAGTTCATAATGCTCGCCTCGGAGAAGGGGATCGTCAAGAAGACCCCGCTCGAGCAGTTCGGCAACCCCCGGGCGGCCGGGATCATCGCCGCCTCGGTGGATAAAGACGACCGGATTATCGCGGCGATCCTGACCTCCGGTGACGACGAGCTGCTTCTGGTGACCAGCGGGGGAAAATCGATCCGGTTCCGGGAGAAGGACGTCCGACCGATGGGCCGGACCGCCCGGGGGGTAAAGGGGATCCGGCTCGGTTCCAAGGACCGGGTGGTGACGATGGAGAAGGTGGAGGAGGACCACACCCTCCTGGTGGTCTCCGAGACCGGCTACGGGAAACGGACCGCCTTCGACCAGTACAACGCCCAGGGCCGGGGCGGCGGCGGGGTAATCACCTTGCGAACCGGGGGGAAGATCGGGGCCCTGGTCGGGGCCGGCTCCTTCCGCGACGGCGACGAGCTGATGCTGATCTCCGCCACCGGGAAGATGATCCGGATGGCGGTCGACGAGATCCGGGTGATCGGCCGGGCGACCAAGGGTGTCCGGCTGATCGACCTCGGCGAGGGCGACACCCTGGTCGCCCTGGCCCGCGTGGCGGAGGAAGAGGAAGAGGAAGAAGAAGAAGGCAGCACAGACATCCCTGTCTCTGAAGAGTAGCACAGACATTCCTGTCTGTGGATAATCCCGAAATTCCTGCCTGGCCGCCTCCGCCCCCTGGGCGTGATCAAGGGCTGAACCGTGAGGGCCACCCTGTCCCTGGTGTCTACCGCGTCCGACTTGCCCGAAACTGTGCTCCCGCCGGCCCGACCGGCTCGTGAATATTGTATTGCTCACCTCCCCGTTAACTACTAAGCTATCCGGCGGTTGTAAGTACTGAAAATTCAACGCGGAGAATTATTAGATGCTCGATATCAAGACCATCCGGGAAAACCCGGAGCTGATCAAGAAGGTCCTGATCCAGCGGTTGATGGAGCTGGATGTCGACCGGATTGTCGCCCTGGACCGGGAAAAAAGAACGCTGTTAACGGAAGCGGAAGAGCTGAAGCATACCCGCAACGAGGTCTCCCGGGAGATCGGGGTTTTAAAGAAATCGGGGGAGGATGCCACCGGGCGGGTGGAGGAGATGAAGGCGGTCTCGACCAAGATCCGCCTCCTCGACGAGATGCTCCGGAAGTTGACCTCGGAACTGGACGAACTTCTCTCCCGGGTCCCCAACCTGCCGCAGGCCGACGTCCCGGTCGGCCCGGATATGCGGGCCGGGAAGGTGGTCCGCGCAGGAGGGGAGAAGCGGGAGTTCGATTTTCCGACCCAGAACCATCTTGCCCTGGGAGAGACTCTGGGGGTTCTCGACTTTAAGCGGGCCGCCAAGGTGGCCGGCTCGAACTTCGCCCTTTACCGGGGGCCGGGGGCCCTCCTGGAGCGGGGTCTGATCAACTTTATGCTCGATCTTCACACGGTGGAGAAGGGCTACACCGAGATCTCGCCGCCGTTTTTCAGCAACCGGGAGTGTATGCACGGGACCGGGCAGCTGCCGTTGCTCGAGGATGATATGTATCACCTGAAGCGGGACGATTTCTTCCTGATCCCGACCGGGGAAGTCCCGATCACCAACCTCCATCGGGGCGAGATTCTCGAGGAGGCCGATCTCCCGGTCCGTTACGCCGGCTATACCCCCTGCTTCCGCCGGGAGGCGGGGTCTTACGGGAAGGAGACCCGGGGGCTGTTGCGGATCCACCAGTTCGACAAGGTCGAGCTGGTCAGGCTGGTGAAGCCGGAGGACTCCGCCTCCGCTCACGAGGAGCTGCTGGCCGACGCCGAGGACGTGGTGAAACGCCTTGGACTACCTTACCGGATCATCCTCCTCCCGACCGGGGAGATGAGCTTCGCCTCCGCCCGCTGCTACGATATCGAGGTCTGGGCCCCGGGGCAGAAGGAGTGGCTGGAAGTCTCCTCGGTCTCCAACTTCGAGGATTTCCAGGCCCGCCGGGCCAATATCCGCTACCGGGACGGCGAGGGGAAGATCAATTTCGTCCACACCCTCAACGGCTCCGGCCTGGCTTTGCCCCGGATCGTCGTCGCCATCCTGGAAAATTACCAGGAAAAGGACGGCACCGTCACCGTCCCCGAAGTTCTCCGGCCCTATCTGCGGGGGTTGGAAAAGATTTCCTGAGTCCGGGAAAAGGGAGATGAATCTGGAGGGGTGGCTGAGTGGCTGAAAGCGCTGGTCTTGTCTTAGGGATTCACGGGCTTAAGCGACCGAAGGGAGATTAAACCGATGAAGCCCTTAGATCCCGATAACAACGATTATCGGGAAAAACCAAAATGGGATTCTCTGGAGGGGTGGCTGAGTGGCTGAAAGCGCTGGTCTTGAAAACCAGTGTACCCGCAAGGGTACCGTGGGTTCAAATCCCACCCCCTCCGTAAAAAGATAGAACACGTGAAGGCGTGCCGTGGATGTTAAGAAGTGGGTTCTGACTGATGGTCAGTGGCTTGAGGAATTCCTCCTGCAGGATCTCACCAGGATGTACGGGAGCGATCTTCTTCATCTTTTACGAAGACTTAATCGCTTTTCGGGCGATCTCCAAATCGTCGTGTTCAAAAGCAGTTGACATCCGATCGATATCCGCTCGAGAAAGTCCAAATTCCCCGGCTACATAATTCCATTGAGTGACTGCTCGGCCAACTTCAGCGACAATAGTATCAGCTTGAGTCCGCTCAATCCCAAAGTAATCGGCTACGGCAAAGGCGTTTTCCAGCGAAGCAGTTTGATCCTCATAATCAATGGCGGTGGCAAGAATCCTGGGTTTGACATCCACCGGAGTCGGATTCAGATCGTAAGCCGGAGACAGAATCCAGCCCCCGGTACCGCTATACAAAAAACCGTGATTACGCAGATGATCGTCAACATTCGAAACAAGAATGTTGAATACCATCCTCTTCCAGAGATTTCTCAGATCTTCACGGGGTCTGGCTCCGTATCTGCGCAAGGCGTCAGCCAGCTCCAGGTAACTGCGGATTTCGTTGTCTTCCGCGCCGATCATACTCATCCCCGAGAGGAAAGGAATTCTATTATTCCCCTTCCTATCGAATCGACAGGATAACAATACCGGCTTATTCGCGATTTTCTTGATCCGCGTATCGGGCACGGATATTCCCGCTTGCCGGGCTAAATTCAGCGCTACACCTTCCCAAACGACCACGTTAATCTCATCGTCTTTATGGGGAAATTTAGCGATTATGAGGTTGCCGTTCCGATCCCGGACCGATGCTTTCGGTCTGGCTCCTCCTAAAGATGATCCGGGCGCCAGCAGCATCCGGAGTTCTTCATCGCTGTCTTTATCGTCAATGACATTTTCAGCGGCCCTGAGTAATCGAGATAATTCCAGCATCGGAGGGATCCGACCGCTTTCGGATTGAGAAAGGAACGGCCCCCCTTCAGCCCGGGCGAAACGCAATGCTCCCAGCCGCGCTTCATCGTCAACCAGCAGGAGAAAATCAATCTCTCTCAAAGACCGCGGGGCTTTCCCGGTTTGTTTTGCCCATCGGCGGGCGGCTCTTCGCATCAGAATCCGGCCCCACCTGTCGGGAGCGGAATCGCCGATAGCGCCGAAGATGGCTTTCCCGGGCGGAGTATGGAAGGGACCGGGATGCAGGGATAACGCCGGCTCTAAAGCGAAGCGGGATGGACTCTCCAGCCAGGATCGATCATATTCAAATGCGGCCCCTTGAGACCTCTTGCCCATACGCGGCCATAATCGTCCGACAAAATGATCGGTTTCTCCCAGTTGGATATAAACAAGAACCGGCGTACTCATCTCTGAACCTTGAAGGTTTATCGGTTTGCTGAATTTCGAATGCGCTCGGGGAGGTTTTCTTCCTCCAGGGCAAGGCCTACTTCGTCATAACGGACATCGCTCAGATTGGCGAGACGATCGACCATACCTAAAATAAACATAACCGTGGCATATATCCCCATCGAAACTCCCGGTTCTCCCTTCTCGACTTTATTCAATGTCGTTCGACTGATGAATGCCCGTTCAGCCAGAATTTTAGTGGGTATTCTTCTCCGTCGCCTGGCGTCACGCAGATCATTGCCCAACTTACGTAAAGCCCGCTGAACCGGAATTGGCAGTGGGTGGCGGCTTCTTCCTTTTTCAGCAGTATGCATAATCAACTCCCCTTTACTGATTAAAGTACAATATAATGAACAATAAAATAGATAAAGATTAACATAATGAACATTAGGCCGAAAGGCAAGAGAATTATTCGAGATATCTGGCTCTCTCTGGTGGTAGACGATGGCCCTGAGAGCCTGCGCCAACCGGAAATTCAGCCCCCTCGGTTTTGCGGCCCTTCTATGTACGAAGATATCCGCGTCAGATTTGAACTTCCGGAAAGGAATTGATGATTTGCGTGATGTGGTTTGAGTGACAATCGGCTTGCCTTCAGAATGGAAATCGGTATAGTGGCAGTTGAGTTCTGGAGAGGTGGCAGAGCTGGCTGAATGCGGCGGATTGCTAATCCGTTGTACCGGTATAAGCCGGTACCGAGGGTTCGAATCCCTCCCTCTCCGTTTTATTTTTTTGCTGGGCGAAAAAATTGTGCTGGGATACCGGTTTGTAGATCGGTTTTCTTCGCTTAATAACAGGGCTATTCTGAACTTGTGGCTGTTCCGCGTTCCGGCAACAATGGTTCTGTCTCTCCGACCCCGGCGTCGCGTTTCCCGGCACCGGAGGTACTTTATCCGCTGACCGTCGTCCTGCTGTTTATTTTTTTTACCTCCCTCTACAGCCTGGCCACGCCGCTCTGGGAAGCGCCGGACGAGCCGGCCCACTATCTCCGGGTCCGGCGGCTGGCCGAGCCCGGCTTCTCGCCCCCTGATTACCCGGAGCCGCTCCGGACCGTCTGGAGCGAGCGCTACCTCTACTCGTTCTACCAGAACGCCCAGCCCCCGCTCTACTACCTGGCGGCGGCAGTGGTACTCAAAGGTATTCACCGGATCGCGGAACCTCCCCCACCTGAGGTCTTGTTTCCCCCCGTCCGGACATATTTCGGCCTCGAGAAGGGCCTTTTTCTCCGTCCCCCGGTCGGACTGCGGGATCGGCTATCCGAAGCCTACTCGGTTTACGGCCTCCGGGTATTCTCCTGGTTGCTCGGGGCGTTGACCGTTTTTCTGATCTACCGGATCGGGAGGGTTGTTGCCCCCGGGGAGCCCGCGGTCGCCCTGGGGGCGGGGGGGTTCGCCGCCTGTCTCCCACAGTTCAACTTCATCTCGGGGGCGATCGGCAACGATCCGGCGGCGGCGCTGCTGGGGACCGGGACCCTGCTCTACCTGGTCGGCCGGGCCGGAAAGGAGCGGGCGGTGAGATCCCGGTACTATCTTGGCCTGGGATGCCTGCTGGCGCTGGGGCTGCTCACCAAGTTCAACCTGGTCTTTCTCCTGCCGACGGCGCTGGTCTTTATCTTTCTCAAGGCAAGGGAACCGGGAATGAAGATCGGCGGCTGGGCGGCCCTGGCCCTGACCGCCGCCCCCCTGGTCCTCCTGGGATTGACGGCGGTATTCCTGATTCCCGGCGAGGTTTCCCACCAGGCGCGGATTCTCTCCTTCCGGCTCTTCCGGTTCACGCCGGAACTGCTGACCTGGGTTCGGACCCGATATATGATCTCGACGGTTTACCGCTCATTCTTCGCCCTCTTCGGCTGGATGTCGCTCCCGGTCTCCGGGTGGCTCTACCTGGCCTGGGGCCTGCTGGCCGCGGCCGCCCTGGCTGGCTGGATCAACAGGGCGAACGGTGAGAGCTTCCGCCTTGAGGAGTCATTACACCGGCCGGCGGGGCTGCTGGCGACGGCGGCGGTTATCCTTCTTCTTGGGGTGGTAAAGAACAACCTTCTGGCCCCTCAATCTCAGGGGCGGTTTCTCTTCCCCGCCCTGGGGGCGATCGCGGTTCTGTTTTCCGCCGGTTACTGCCGGCTCTTTCCGGCGCGCTATCGGCTTCCGGCCGTCTGGGCCCTGCTTGCCGCGCTGGCCTCGCTGAACCTGGTTGCTTTTTGCCAATTGCTTGTGCGCATCCAATAGCGGTCCGGGCATTTGGACGGGCCGGACGAGTCGGACCTTTCGGACGCGTCCGGGAAAAGTCAACCTGCCGATGCCTTTTCCATTTGCCTGGCGAGGGCGGGGAGGGTGTAGTACAATGGGGCATTATGATCGTGATCGGGACAACCGGGTTTTTGTTTTTGCTTCTGGCCGCGGGCCCCAGCCCGGAGCCGGCGGTTACGCCGCCGGAAGAACCGGAGTCGGTCCGGATGGTAGTCGTGGAAGGGGTGGCGGCCGGTTCCCAGGCGGCCCCGGTAGCGGTATTGAGGGAGATCGGGGAGAGATTCCAGGGGCGCTCCTTCTCGATTATGTACGGGAAGTACCTCGCCTTCGCCGACGACGGAATATCCCCGCCGCTGGAGACCAGCCGGACCCGGCTGCTCAGCGTCGAGCAGCTCCGGACCGGCCTCTTTAAGGCGACGATGGAAGTGGAAGTTCCTTCCGGGCTGGAAGAGCGAATGGGCCGGCTCCGGGAACAGACCCAGCGGGGGTCGGGCAACCCGGAGGCGGGGGGACTGATCCTGGCCCGGGAAGAGGCCCGGGAGGACGCCCTGGAGAAGGCGATCCTGGCGGCGGTGGCCGAACAGTATCCGGGGGACTCCGCCCCCGCCCGCCTGGTCGGCCGGGCCTACTTTTTGGGGACGATCCGGGAGGAGATCGAGGAGGGGCTCTACGTGATCCTGGCCCGTGTCAAGGTGCGGCTGGTCAAGCCGTAGCCGGGAAAAAGACCGCCAGCCAGACCGTATCCCGCGCGGGGTCGGTCCACTCGACCCGGTGACGGCGGCGGGGCGGGATGGTCAGGCAGTCCCCTGGTTCCAGGTATACGGTTTCTCCGTCGCCGTCGAAGAGCAGCCTCGCCGCTCCGCTGAGCAGGAGGACGAATTCGCTCTCCGGCTGGTCGTACCAGAAACCGGGGGGCGAGCAATGGCCCCGGGAGACGATCCGTTCGATCTTCACTCCCCGGTTCTCGGCCAGGATTTCGGTCAGTTCGCCCGGGAGCCGATCCGGGATTTCGTTGAGGAGATTTCTTTTCAAGTCGGTTGGCCGCCGATGAGACCATTGTAAAAAAACAGCGAAAGCAAAGGAGATGAACCCTATGTCCAAGCCCAGAGATACCAAAAAGGAGCAGAAGAAGAAACCGAAAATGACCGCCAAGGAGAAACGGCAGGCCAAGCGGGATAAGGAGCGCCATCCTCAATTTTTCACCCCCGGGGATTAAGTCCCCCTAGTCCGGGCTCATAACCCCGGAGCCCGGGCCGGGATTCGAGGCCGTCGGTGTGGTTTTATTTTGCCGTCGCGCCGGGGCTGATGTATTATTCGTTCCTTGCATTTCACGGGAATTTGTTATGACTGCGAAATTTGCCACATTACGACTGCTCGATCACCCCCTGATCCGGCAGAAGCTGTATTATCTCCGGGATCGCGCCACCGGCAGCCCCAAATTCCGGATGCTGGTCAACGAACTCGCCGCCCTGATGGTTTACGAGGCGACCCGCGACCTTCCCCTGGAAGAGCATCCGGTGGCGACCCCGCTGGAGGAGACGACCGGGCATATTATGACCCGGCCGGTGACCTTGATCCCGATCCTGCGGGCCGGTCTGGGGATGTGCGAAGGGATCCTGAACCTGATCCCCCGGGCCCGGGTCGGGCATATCGGGCTCTACCGGGACCACGAGACCTTCCAGCCGGTCCGCTACTACCAGAAATTCCCCGCCGATATCGCCGATTCGGAGATCTTTGTCATCGACCCGATGTTGGCCACCGGGGGGTCGGCGGCGGCGGCGGTCGACGAGGTGAAAAGGGCCGGGGGGGAATCGATCCGTTTCATCTGCCTGGTCGCCGCCCCGGAAGGGGTCCGGCGGCTGAGCGAGGCCCATCCGGATATCCCGATTTACGCCGCCGCCCTCGACCGGGAGCTGGATGAAAACGCTTATATCCTCCCCGGCCTCGGCGACGCCGGCGACCGGATCTACGGGACACAGTGAGGGAAGTGCCTAAAGTTAAAAGTGACTAAAGTTAAAAGAACAATTACAACATCAAAGGAAATACCGATGGCGACTGAATTTTTGGGAAAGAATCTACTGACTTTACGGGATTTCAGCGCGGAAGAGATCGAGGCCCTGCTCGATTTTTCGATCGCGCTGAAGAAAGAGAAGGCATCCGGTGCCCGGCCGAAGCGGCTGGCGGGGAAAAACATCGCCCTGATCTTCGAGAAGCCCTCCACCCGGACCCGCTGCGCCTTCGTGGTGGCGGCGGTCGACGAGGGGGCCCACCCGGAGTATCTGGGCAAGGGCGACATCCAGCTGGGCAAGAAGGAGACGGTCAAGGACACCGCGCGGGTCCTGGGGAGAATGTTCGAGGGGATCCAGTTTCGGGGCTTCAAGCACCGGACCGCCGAGGATCTGGCCGAATTCGCCGGGGTCCCGGTCTGGAACGGGCTCACCGACCGCTTTCACCCCACCCAGGCCCTGGCCGACCTGATGACCGTGATCGAGCGGAAGGGGAAGCTGGAGGGGACATCCCTTGCTTACGTGGGCGACGGCCGAAATAACGTTGCCAACTCCCTGATGCTGGCCGGTGCGAAGATGGGGATGGATATCCGGATCGTCGCCCCGGAAGAACTCTTCCCCGGTGAGGAACTGGTTGCCGAGGCGAGGAGTTCAGCTGAAGGGCGCGGAGGAAAGGTGACCGTCACGGCGGACGTCGGGGCCGGGGTGGCCGGAGCCGAGGTGATCTACACCGACGTCTGGGCCTCGATGGGAGAGGAGGGAGCGCTCCAGGAACGGATCCGTCTCCTCACCCCTTACCGGATTGACCGCGCCCTGATGGAGAAGACCGGAGGTGATGACTGCGTCTTCCTCCACTGTCTCCCCTGCTTTCACAACACCGATACCGATCTCTCCCGGGAGCATCCGGAGATCTGTGAAGCGACCGAGGAGGTCTTCGAAAGCCCTGGTTCGGCGGTCTTCGATCAGGCCGAGAACCGGATGCACACCATCAAGGCGGTGATGGCCGCCACCCTGACCGGGACCACTTCACTATAAGGATTCACCGCGGAGGCGCGGAGAAAAGATCTATTCACCACAGAGGCACAGAGAACACGGAGATTTTGGAAGAACTACCTGGCGGAGGAAGAAAGGTATCTGCCAATTTCCCTCTCTGTGACCTCTGTGCCTCTGTGGTGAAAAAAGGTATTTTATGAAGATCGGGGATGCAATGGTCGGGTTCGCGCTCCGGCGGCCGAAGACCGTAGTCTGGTCGATGGCCGGCAGTACCCTGATCCTGCTTCTGCTCGCCCTCCTTCCGACCCTGTGGCCGGGAACGTTTCCTTTTCTGCATTCTCTCCGGGTGGATACCGACCCCGAGAATATGCTCCCGGCCGACGAGCCGGTCCGAGTCTTCCACAACCGGATGAAGGGGGAGATGGCCCTCCACGAGATGGTGGTCCTGGGGGTGGTCAATCGGGACGACCCCGACGGGGTCTTCAACCCGGAGACCCTGGGGCGGGTCTTCGAGCTGACCGAATTCGCCCGGGGGTTGCGCTGGGAAAGAAGCGGGCGGCCGGCAGAGTACGAAGGGGTGATCGAGGTCGACCTGATCGCCCCCTCCACCGTGGAACGGATCGAGCAGGCCGGCCCGGGGACGGTCAGCTTCAAGTGGCTGATGGAGGAGCCGCCGGCAACCCGGGAGGCCGCCCGGGAGATCCGGGCCGCCGCCGCCCGGATTCCCTTCCTCCAGGGGACCCTCCTCTCCGAAAACGGCCGGGCGGTGGCGATTTATCTCCCCCTCACTTCCAAGGACATCAGCTACCGGGTGGCCGAGCGGCTGCGGGAGAAGATCAGGGAACTGGGGGGAGATGAAGAGTATCACATCACCGGTCTCCCGGTGGCCCAGGACACTTTCGGGGTGGAGATGTTCAAGCAGATGGCGATCGCCGCCCCGGCGGCGATGCTGATCATCTTCCTCCTCCTGCTCTTCTTCTTCCGGAAGCTTACGATGATCGTCTCCCCCCTGATCGTCGCCCTGGTGGCGGTGATTGCCACGATGTCCCTGCTGGTGATCACCGGGCGGACCGTCCATATAATGTCCTCGATGATCCCGATCTTCATAATGCCGATCGCGGTCCTCGACGCCGTCCACATCCTCTCCGACTTCTTCGACCGTTACCGGGGGAACGCCGATCGGGAAAAGACGGTCCGGGAGGTGATGGCCACCCTCTTCACCCCGATGCTCTACACCTCCCTGACCACCACCGTCGGCTTCGCCTCCCTGGCCCTGGCCCCGATCCCCCCGGTCCAGGTCTTCGGCCTCTACATCGCCCTCGGGGTGCTGATCGCCTGGCTCTGGACCATCATCTTCATCCCGGCCTACATCGTCCTCCTCCCCGCCGCGGCCCTGGAGAATTTCGGCCGTCGCCGGAAGGAGAAACGGGTTTCGGCCGGTCGGCTCCGCCGGTCCCTGTCCGCCTTCTCCCTGGTCCGGTTTCTGGCCGCTGCCGGCCGCTTCACCTACCGCCGGAGCGGAATCGTCCTCCTCCTGGTCGGGCTGGCCCTGGCGGGCGCGGCCTGGGGGATCAGCCGGATCGTCATCAACGACAACCCGACCAAGTGGTTCTCCCCCTCCCACCCGATCCGGGTCGCCGACCGGGTCCTCAACGAGCATTTTGCCGGGACCTATCCCGCCTACCTCGCCCTGACCGTCCCCGAGGCGGAGGAGGATACCGAGACCTTTGCCGCCGGTCTTTCCGCCCGGCTGGAGGAACGGGGGAAAGAGACCGCCCCGGAAGTCTTTGCCCGCCTCCGCGACCGGGTCGACCGGTGGGCCGGGGAAGCCGCCGATCCGGGGGAACTGCTTGACCGCCTCTCCGGATACGCCGAAGAGGAAGCCGGCCGGGCGGCCACCTTTACCGAGATGGAGGATTGGGACGAGGCCCTGCTCTTTATCGACCGGGAGCGGCAGCGGGGTGAGGTCTTCAAACGGCCGGAAGTTCTCTCGGCGGTCGAGCGGCTCCAGGAACGGCTGGAGGAGACCGGGGTGGTGGGAAAATCCAGCGGGGTGACCGATATTGTCAAGACCGTATACCGCGACCTGATCTCCGGCGCCGACCGGGACCTGGTCATCCCCGATACCGGCGACGCGGTCGGTCAGACCCTGATCACCTTTCAGAACAGCCGCCGGCCCCACGACCTCTGGCACTTCGTCACCCCCGACTACCGGACCGCCGTCCTCTGGCTCCAGCTCAAGAGCGGCGACAACCGGGATATGGAGGCGGTGGTCCAAGCGGTCGACGAGTACCTCGAAGATTCCCCCCTCCCGGCCGGGATCGGGCACCGCTGGTTCGGACTGACCTATATCAACGTGGTCTGGCAGAAGAAGATGGTGGCCGGGATGCTCCAGGCCTTTCTCGGCAGCTTCCTGATCGTCTTTCTGATGATGACCCTCCTCTACCGCTCCGCCCTCTGGGGGATGCTGGCGATGATCCCGCTCACGGTCACCATCGCCTTGATCTACGGGATGATCGGACTGCTCGGGAAGGACTACGATATGCCGGTGGCGGTGCTCTCCTCGCTCAGCCTCGGGCTGGCGGTCGATTACGCCATCCACTTCCTCTCCCGGACCCGGGAGATCTACCCCGGCGCCGGCTCCTGGAAAGCCGCCTTTCCGGTCGTCTTCGGCGAGCCGGCCCGGGCGATCTCCCGCAACGTGATCGTGGTCGGGCTCGGTTTCCTTCCCCTGGTCCTGGCCCCGCTGGTTCCCTACCAGACGGTGGGGATCTTCATCGCCTCGATCTTGATCGCCGCCGGGGTGGCGACGATCTTCATCCTCCCGGCTCTCTTCAAGGTCCTGGAAAAGTTTCTTTTTCCCCGGACCGCCCACCGCGCCCTGATCTGCCGCCGCGGCACCTGCCTGGTCTCCGCCGCCGCCCTGGTCGCGGTGGTCGCTGTCAACCTGAAACAGTTCTTCGCCATCGGCTGGACCTCGCTCTCCTGGTGGAGCCTGGGGGCGGTGATCGTTCTGGCCGGGGCCTGCTTTCTCAGTTCCCGGCGCGACCGCTGCCGGGCCTGGATGGGCCGGAGAGGGGAAGACAAAAGTTGACGGTAACATTATTTAAACGGTACTGAGGAGATTGAAAGATGAAAAAGCTGCCCACATCCGTCTTGGTGTTAGGTTTGATGGCAAGCTTTCTGCCGTCGCTGGGCCGGGCCGAAGAACCCGTTGATGAACAAGCCACCCCGGTCCCCCCGGTAGCGGAGATCGTCGACCGGGCCAACCGGGTCGCTTACTACCAGGGGAAGGACGGCCGGGCCCAGGTGGCGATGGAGATTACCGACAGCCAGGGACGGTCCCGGAGCCGGGTCCTGGTCATCCTGCGGAAGGACGATTCCGAAGACCCGGAGGCCGCCGGCGACCAGAAGTTTTACGTCTATTTCCTCAGACCGGCCGATGTCAACAAGATGGTCTTCCTGGTCTGGAAGTATGTCGAACGGGGTAAGGATGACGACCGCTGGCTCTACCTCCCGGCCCTCGACCTGGTGAAGAGGATCGCCGGGGCGGAGAAGCGGACCAGCTTCGTCGGGTCGGATTTCTTCTACGAGGATGTCTCCGGGCGGGGGATCGAGGAGGATACCCACGAACTGGAACGGACCACCGATGATTACTACGTCGTAAAAAGCACCCCCCGCGACCCTGGAGCGGTCGAGTTCGCCTACTACACCAATTGGATCCACCGGGAGAGCTTCATCCCGGTCCGGACCGAGTACTTCGATAAGAACGGGGAGAAGTACCGGGAGTATACCGCCCTCGGGGTGGAGACGATCGAGGGTTACCCGACGGTGACCCGGTCGTCGATGAAGAGCCTGAAGACCGGATCGAAGACGGTGATGTCCTACACCAAGGTCGCCTACGATATCGGCCTCCCCGACGGGATCTTTACCGAGCGCTACCTGAGAAATCCGCCCCGGGAATACCTCCGCTGATTGGATAATGAAGACTGCGCAAATTGGTCGGACGGGATTTTCCGGCGTCGCCGCCCTGGTTTTATCCGGCGTCCTGGTCTTCTCCCTCCGGGGTCAGCCGCCGCTGCCGGCCGGGCTTGGCGGCGAACCGGATCTTCCCCCGGGTATTGAGGCCCCCGCTTCCGAGCCGGATCTCCCCTCCGGCCTGGCCGCTTCGGGCGAAACCGTCCCCCCGCCGGTCCCCGTCCCGGCCTTTACCCTCCCCTTCCGTCTCTCCGGATTCGCCGAGGGGTTGGCCGGGGTCCGGACCCAGCGCGACCCCGACGAAAAGGATCTCTCGGCGGGCGAGGTCCGGCTCCAGCTGGAAGGGGAGAAGGGCTGGGACCGGGCGGCGCTCCGGGTCCGGGCCGATTTTCTCTTCGACCCGGTCCTCGACCGACATTCGATCGATCTGGAGAGCGGCCGGGGCTGGCTCGACCTGCGGGAGGCCCGTCTCACCGTCACCCCCCTCTCCTTTCTCGATCTCAAGCTCGGCCGCCAGATCCTGACCTGGGGGACGGGAGATTTGGTCTTCATCAACGACCTCTTCCCCAAGGACTGGAAATCGTTTTTTATCGGGCGTGACGCTGAATATCTCAAGGCCCCGTCCGACTCGGCGGCCGCCTCCTTCTTCACAAGTGCCCTCAACCTCGACCTGGTTTATTCCCCCCGTTTTGACCCCGACCGCTATATCGACGGGAGCCGCTTATCCTATTACAACCCGATGCTGGGCCGGATCGCCGGCCGGGACGCGGTCATCCGGGTCGAGGAGCCGGAGACCTGGTTCACCGACGACGAACTCGCCTTCCGGATCTACCGGAACATCGCCGGCTGGGAAGCGGCCCTCTACGGCTACCGGGGATACTGGAAGTCCCCGGCCGGCGACGACCCGGCGGCCGGGAAGGCGACCTTTCCCCGGCTGGGGGTTTACGGCGGGAGTTTGCGGGGTGTGGTCTCCGGGGGGATCGGAAACCTGGAGTTCGGCTTTTACGACTCCGAGGAGGACCACTCCGGCTCCGATCCCCTGGTCCGGAACAGCGAACTGAGGTTCCTGGCCGGCTACGAGCGGGAGGTCGCGGCCAATTTCACCGCCGGGGTCCAGTACTACCTGGAGTATATGCTCGGCTACGGCAATTACCGGGAAAGCCTCCCACCCGGGCAGCACCCCCGGGACGAGGCCCGCCACGTCATCACCCTCCGCCTGACCCGCCTCTTCTTCCGCCAGAACCTGATCCTCTCGTTCTTCGGGTATTACTCACCCTCCGACCGGGACTTCTACCTCCGCCCGAAGGTCTCCTACAAGATTGACGACCACTGGACGGCCAGCCTGGGGGGAAACATCTTCTGGGGCGAAGACGACTGGACCTTCTTCGGCCAGTTTAAAAAGAACACCAACGTCTACCTCTCCCTCCGCTACGGCTTTTAGCCTGGTCTTCCGTCTCCGCCAGCTTCCGCGGAAGCTCGAGGAAGTGCCGGTCCTCCCCCCCGGGGTCAATTGCCTTTTCTTGGGAATTTCGGGTCGTCGAAAAAATAAATCAAAATTAATATTGACTCACTGGTCGAATCCGACTATATGGTCATAATAGACGATATGGTTACATAGTGTCTGAACGAAAACCTTAAATCACATAGACTTTGTCATTGCGAGGAACGAAGTGACGAAGCAATCTCATCACAAACTAAACAGATTGCTTCGTCGTCCCTCCTCGCAATGACCTGGTTTTTTGGGGTTTTCGTTCAGACACTATATAGACCCCCGCCTGACAATATTGGTTCACCCTCCAACAATCGCTATCGCTATCGGGATCGAACAGGCCGAATCCGCTCGATAGCGATCCCGATAGCGATTATCTTGGTGAGCCGGATTATGTCCTGTTTATCGGGCGGGTATTACCGTTCTTTCATCCGGAAGATCTTCATCCCGGCCTTGAACTTGGTCTTCAGTTCCCGGATTGACCTTACCTGAAGAGTTTTTTTCAGCAGGTAGGAAGGGCGAGTATAAAACTTCTTGTAGGCCAGTTGCAAGAGTTCCTGCAGTTCCACGTCGGAGAGGATCTCGTTCCAGTAAGGGGGGGAGAAACCGGGGGCGGGGTTGGCGGCAAACTCCCGCCAGTGGTCGCGGGGGAAGACCCCTTCACTCAAGCCCTGTTCGTAGATCGCGGTCCCGGGGAAGGGGCAGAGGATGGTGGCGTGGACGAAGTCGGGTTTCAGTTCGAGGGCGAACCGGATTGTCTCCAGAATATCGGCCCGGGTTTCGGTCGGGGAGCCGATCATAAAGTAGGCCAGGGTCTCGATCCCGATCTTCCGGGTCAGGGCGATCGTCTCCCGGGCCTTGTCCAGGGTGATCCCCTTGTTCAGGACCTTCAAGATCTTCTCCGTCCCCGCCTCCACCCCGTAGTGAATCCGCTCGCAGCCGGCGACTTTCAGGATCTTCAACATCTCCCGGTCCACGCAGTCCACCCTCGCCCGGATATCCCAGCCGATCTTCAGTTCCCGGAGGATGATCTCCTCGGCGACCGCGATTGCCCGGTCCCGGTTGACGGTGAAGGTGTCGTCATAGATGAGAAATTCCCGGATCCCCAGCCCCACGCACTCCTCCATCTCGTCAACCACGTTTTCGGCCGATCGGTAGCGGAACTGCTTGCCCAGATGGGGCCGGGCGCAGAACGAGCAGCGGAAGGGGCAGCCCCGGCTGGTGAACATCGTGGTGATCGGCTGGCGCCTGGCCATCACCGAGCTGTATTTCCCGTAAGGGGTGAGCCTCCGGGCGGGGAAGGGGAGGGCGTCGAGATCGGCGCAGAGCGGAGGGGAGGGACTGGATTGGACCCGGCCGTCTTTTAGGTAGATCAGGCCGGGGACGGTATCGAGGTCTCCCCGGTTCTCCAGCCGGTCGAGGAGGAGGGCGAAGCTCTCTTCCCCCTCGCCGCTCAAAACGTAATCGATCTCCGGGAGGTTGACCGTCTCCTCCGGGTAGAGAAAGGCGTGGACTCCGCCGACCACCACCGACAGGGAAGGGTCGATCTCCTTGACCAGCCGGGCGGACTTGACCACGTCGAGGAGGGTGAAGGTCATCGCGGTCAGCCCAACCAGATCGGGTGAGGATTTCCGGATCCGCGCTTTCAGCGCCGGGTAGGAGAGTTCCTCGACCTGAGCGTCGCAGATCTCGACTTGATGGGAGGTCTTCTCTTCCAGGTACCCGGCCAGGTAAAGCAGCCCCAGCGGGGGGTTGAACCCCCGGGCCTCGTCGATCAGGGCGGGGTTGTTCCCGGTCAGATCGTTTTCCCGGGGGGGGTTGACCAGGAGCACCTTCATCGGGAGGATCTTTTATCAATCAGGTCGGCGAGCAGGCCCAGGGCGAGGAACTGGAGCCCGGCCATCAGCAGGACCACCGTGGTTACCATTCCTCCCCCCCCGGCGATCAGCCGGCAGACCAGGAGCGCCAGCCCGGCCGCCAGCAGGCCGGCGGCGGCGGGGACGAAGATCTTCAGGGGATTGAAGTAGAGACTGGTCCGGATGATCAGGTTCAAAAGGTTGATGGTGTCCTGGAGGGGGCGGAACTTGGAGCGGCCGGACCGCTTGTAGTAGTCGATCGAGGCGTAGTGGACCGGAAGGCTATTGGAGAGGAAAGCGACCGTGATCGCGGTGGTGAAGGAGAAGCCGTCGGGGAGGATGGGGAGGAACCTTTCCGCCGCCGCCTTGTTAAAGACCCTCAAGCCCGAGTTGAGGTCGGGGATCCGCATCCCGGTCAGGTAGTCGGCCAGTTTCTTCAGCAGCCACTTGGGGAAGCGGCGGAAGGTCGGGATGGCCACGTTCTTCCCGGTCCGGGCCCCGACCACCATATCGTAGCGGTCGGCCTCGGCCAGCAGAGTCGGGATCGCCTCCGGCGGGTAGGTCCCGTCGGCGTCCACGATCAGGATTTTTTCGTAGCGGGCCCGGCCGATCCCCAGCTTCAGGGCGGCCCCGTACCCCCGGTTGGCCGGCTGTTCCAGCAAACCCGCGCCGGTCCCCCGGACGATCTCCCCCGTCCGGTCGGTCGACCCGTCGTTGACCACGATGATCTCGAAGTCGTGCCCGCTCCTCCGCAAAACCGCTTCCACCTCCCCCAGCACCCCCCCGATCCCCGCTTCCTCGTTGTAGGCCGGTATAATGACGGAAATACCTTTCATAGCCCTATAATAGAAGAACGGGTCCCGGATTGTCAATTGCTTGTCGCCTTTGTTGCGGTTTTCGTTTATGATTTACCCCGTTTCGGATAGTGTATTATATTTATCCGGGGAGCCGAGAGCGCTTTGAGTCATTATCTGAAGATGATGGAAGAGAAGAAACAGATCCTGATTACCGGGGTGGCGGGGATGATTGGGTCGCACCTTCTTGACTCACTTTTGGAGAGCCGAAATTACCGGGTTATCGGTTTGGATAACCTGAGTTTCGGGAAGTTGAAGAATATAACCCTCCGGCGGAATGATCCCGATTTTCGGTTTGTCGAGGGAGACGTCCTCGATAGCGGACTGGTCCGGGAACTCTGCCGGGATGTAAAAACCGTTGTCCACCTGGCGGCGGTGAAGAAGATCGGGGAGAGTGAATTCCGTCTCCCCACCCTGCTGGTCAATACCCGGGGGACCGAGAATGTCCTGGAAGCGGCCCGGTCCACCGGCGCCAGGGTGATCTTCGCCTCCACTTCCGACGTTTACGGGATGTCTCCCGATCTCCCTTTCCGCGAGAACGGCGATCTCCTGCTTGGTCCGAGTATGATCAAACGCTGGAGTTACGCCGTCTCCAAGCTTTACGCCGAGCAGCTGGCCTTCGGTTATCATCAGCAGTACGGTCTGCCGGTGGTGGTCTTGAGATATTTCGGGGGTTTCAGCCCTCGATCCAGTTTTCAGTGGTCCGGGGGGCATATCCCGATCTTTGTCCGGGCCATCCTCAGGGACCGGGAAGTGATTATCCACGGCGACGGCAGCCAGACCCGCTCGATGGCCTACGTGGACGACCTGGTCCGGGGGACGGTTTTGGCGATGGAGGAGCCGGAGGCGGTGGGGCAGATTATCAACCTCGGCAACACCGAGGAGGTCAGCGTCCTGGAGACCGCCCGGCTGATCCACCGGATCGCCGCTACCGGGAAGGAATTGAAGATCAGGTTTATTCCTTTCTCCGAGGTTTTCGGACAATACAAGGATATTTCCCGCCGTCGGCCGGATCTCTCCCGGGCGCAGGAGCTGCTCGGCTACCAGCCGCGAGTATCCTTCGAAGACGCCCTCCGGCTGACCATCGAGGCGGCGCGGGAGGAAAACCGTGACTGAGAATCTCGCCAGCCAGCGCCTCTTCCTGATCTTCCCCTTCTTCAACGAGGCCCCCAATCTTCCCCGGCTGCTGGCGGAACTCGAACAATTCACCGGCAGTCACCCCGAATTACAAATCCGGATTCTGGCCGTCGACGACGGCAGCGGGGACGGGGGAGGGGAGATCGTCCGGGAGCGGGCGGGGAAATTGAGAGTTGAGCTGATCGAGAACGCCCGCAATCTCGGGCCCGGCCGCTCCTTTGCCGCCGCCTTGGCCAGACTCTCCGGACGCCTGCAAGCGTCGGACCTGGTGGCGACGATGGAGGCCGACAACACCTCCGGGCTGGAAGTTCTCTCCCGGATGCTGGTCCGGATCCGGGAGGGATATGACGTTGTCCTGGCCAGTCCGTATGCTTATGGAGGAGGCTTCGCCGAGGTCTCGACATCCCGGGTCCTGGTCAGCCATCTTGCCAATGGCCTGGTCAAGATCGTCCTCGGGCTGCGGGGGCTCAATACCTTCAGCAGTTTTTTTCGGCTTTATCGGGGCCAATCCGTCCTCCGTCTTCAAGCGGCCTATGGTCCGGGAATTATTGAGAGCCCGGGTTTCGAGTGTATGGTCGAGCTGCTCTACAAGATGGTTCTCCTGCGGTTCTCCATCTCCGAGGTCGAGTTCAAGGTTGACTGGTCCCGGCGGCGGGGGAAGAGCAAGATGAAGATATTCCGGACGGCCCGGGGATACCTCCGGTTATTATCGGCCCGCGGCCGCTGGGCGCCGGCCGCTCCGAAGGCCGAGGAACCCTGAGGAGAGAGGTTATGCCCGTACCTCCCAGCCTGGTTGACAGTCCATCCTTTCTCCCGGCCCTGATCGGGTTCGTCCTGCTGACGGCGGGGCTCCTCCTCCGCCGGGAAAAGCCGCCCTGGCGCCGGGGAGAAATTGTTCCGTTTCTCGGTTTCGCGGTTCTCTTCCTGCTCGGTTTCGCCCTGATTCTCCACCACGCCAGCCGGACTGCCTTCCAGGCCGGCGGCGCGGTCCCCGCGCTCAACCCCGTCCTCCGGGCCGCCAATGAAGCGGCCTGGTCGATCCAGGAATTTTTCGGCGACCGTCTCCAAACCCTGACTGCCGGGGGAGCGATTCTGCTTCTGGTTCTGGGCGTGATCTCCCTGATCCGGGGCCGCCCGGCATTTTTCTGGTGCGGACTGGCCCTGGTCTGCGGGGTCCGGGCGGAATCTCATATCTCCGCCGGAGAAAGCTCACCCGCCCGCTGGCTTTATCTGCTGGCGGTCATCTCCGCTCTGCTGGGCGCGGTCTGGACGGGGAGGAAGAGGGAGAGAGAAGTGAAGTGGCCGCCCTCCTCCCCGCTGGCGGTGCTGGCGATCCTGGCGGTTCTGAACCTGGCCCTTGGCTTTCACGCCCTTGACCGGAACCCCCGGTTCGACGAATTCGAGGCCACCAACGCGCTGGCGGCAGTCCAGTTTCTGGAGGGCAGCCAGCCGACCCGGGAGATGATCTGGAGTTATTTTCCCCGGTCCTACGGCGCCGACTCTTCCACCTCGGCCCTCTTTACCATCCCGGCGGCCTTCCTGATGCGGCTGGGCGGGGTCAACCTGGTGGCCTTCCGGGCCGGTTCGGTCTTCTGGGCTGTGGTGAGTGTTTTTCTTATCTACCTGCTGGGGAGAAGCTTGATCGGGGGGACGGCGGGGATAACGGCGGCTATACTTCTCAGCTTTTCGTCCTGGCACCTGACCATCTATCGGGCCGGAATGTTCGGGAGTATGAGCATTGCCTTCACCCTGCTGGTTTTGCTTCTGCTCCTGAAAGCCGTTCAGAGCGGGATGTTCGTTATCTATCTGGCCCTTGGTTTCTTACTCAGTTTTAACCATTTTTTCTATCTTCCGACCAGGTTTCTTGTTCCCCTGGCCGCGGCGGTTCTGATTCACCGGTGCGTCTTCTACCGGGGATTCTTCCGTCGCGACTGGGCGGGGATGACGGTCTTTGCCGGGGTTTTCGCGGTTTTCTTCCTCCTCCAGGCCGGAAATATCCGGATGGTGGCTGACACCGCCTACACCAGTTCCAAGGGAGGGAGCGTCTACCCTTTTATCGGCAGCCAATCCCGGGCGGATATGTCGATCCGCTGGGAGCTGGTTCCCGGACAGCTTCTGGAGAACCTGGATATTCTCTACCGGAACCTCTGCCGATCCCGGGATTCGGGGAGTTTTACCTATCCCCCGGAAAGGGGGCTGCTCAACCGGGCCGCCTTTCTCCTGGCCCTGCTCGGATTGGGCTGGAGCCTGGGCAATTGGAAGCGGACCCGGGGGGCCGTCCTCCTTCTCTGGCTGGTTCCGGCCCTGGGCCCGTTTATGCTTCTGGTCCGGCCGATCGGGTCGGTCCCCCGGCATCTCATTCTCGGCATTCCCCTGGCCGCCCTCCTGGCCGGGGCTTTCCTCCAGGAAACCGGGCGAAGCCTGGCTGATATCTTCGCGGACCGGCTCCGGCGGATCGCGGCGGCAACGGGGATTCTGTTTCTGGCGATTTTTCTGGGGTTGATCGGCCTCTTCGGACTCGAGCGGTTTTTCAACCGCGAGGAGCCGGACCTGACCGCGATCGGGCGCCTCTCCGACACCCTGCTCCGGGAGGGTTACCGCCTTTCGATCCATTTTCACCACAGCCTGAACCAGCTCGGGCCGGGCCGGGTGGCGGATTTTCTCAGCTACCCCGCTACCGGCCGTCTTCATCGGCATCGTACTACCATCAACCGTTATTACGACTACCGCGAGGTCGTTCCCGACCCCTGGCGGCAATACCGGGCCGGGGAAAAAGGGATGAGAGAGTTTCTGGAGGAACACCGGGAGACGGGGCAGGCGGCCGCGGTGATCGGGGAAGTTTCCAACCGGGACGCCATCCGGAGAGTGGTGGAAGAATTCTCCCCGGGATCCGAACCGCGGGAACTGACCGGGCTCGACGGCCAACCGGCCGGTTACTATTTCCTCCTGGAAGGAGAACCCCTGGTGATGGAATAATGCCGGGGACAGACCACTTAATTTATTCAACAATCAGGTGTGTGTCCCCGGCACTTTCGAAGAAGACGGCGGTTGCCCGGGGCCGGTTGAACTTGTCCCGGTATTCCTCGATCCGGTAATCCCCCAGCCTCTCCCCGGCCTTTTCCAGAACCGCCCGGGAAACCGTGCCCGAAGCGGCGACGAGGGCGGCCGGGAGGTGTTTTTGAACTTCTTCCCGGGATAAACCTTCAACCTCCCGGGGGCGGAGAAAACGGTAGCCCCGCGCCCCGGCCTCCATCTTCTCGTGGAGGAGGAAGCGGATCGTCTCCTCGCTCAGCCCCCGCTGAATGGGGACGATGAAGAGGTAGTAGTCGTCGACCAGGCTTTTGGCGTACTCGTCGAAGAATCGTTCTTCCTCCCAGCGTCCCGCCGGCTGCCGGCTTTCGAAGAAGATGGTGGAGTTATAGGCTCCAAGCAGCAGCAGCCCCCCGACCACGACCCCGCCCGCCGTCCGTCCGGCCGCCCGGCCGGCCCGGGAGCGGAGCTGTTCTATCAACTCGGCCAGGGGGACCGCCGCCAGGCAGTAAAGGAAGGGCCAGGATACCATCAGCCGCCGGACCATTACCGGCGGCCGGGAGAGGAGGTTGGGGACCAGAAAAGCCGCCGTGAAGAAGAGGAGGAGGCGGTAATTCGCCTTCCGGATCCGGGCCAGAGAAAAAGCGATCCCGAGCAGGACCAGGGGGGGGATGACCGGGTTGAAGTAGAGGTTGCCCCGGGGCCAGGGGTCGTAATTGAAGTTCCTCTCCACGAAGAAACTCCGGACCAGCTTCTCCCAGTTTTCCCGGACCAGGGGGATCCCCCGCCGGTAGTCGGCCTCGGGGGTGTACTGGTGGCCGGCGGTCCGGTGCCAGACCGATTCGTATCCCGCGAAGCGGGGGGCCATCAGGTCCCAGGCCGGGATATTGAGCGCGGTCATCAGGACGAACACCGTCAGCCCGAGGACGATCAGCCCCGGCCAGTTGCGCAGGATCCACTTCCGCTTGAATACGATGTAGCCGGCGATCAGGACGGCGGAGAGCAAAACCGGGTATTTGGCCGGGGAGTAGAAATATCCGGCGAAGCTGATCGTTACCCCGAGGAGAAGGAAATAGATCAATTTTTCCTTCAGCAGGGCCCGCAGGAGAAGAAAGACAATCAGCAGGCTCATAGTCAGGGTGGATCCCAGGAGGAGGCCGAACCGGCTGTAATTGATATGCAGAGGGGAGACGGCCAGGAGGAAGACGGTGATCAGGGCGACCTTCCTCCCGAAGAGGGTGGAGGCGATTCCGTAGGTTAGAAGCAGGGCCGCGATCCCCCAGGCCACGGAGACCAGCTTCAGGGTGATGATGGTGGCCCCGAAGATATGGAAGAAGAGGGCGGTAAAGTAAGTATAGACCGGGGAGAAGTTGAGGTGCCCCAAACCCCGCCAGATGGTGGAGGACCAGAGGTTGACGTTATGGCGTCCGGCCAGGACTTTCAGGGCTTCCCGTCCATAATCGGCCTCGTAGTGGTCGAAGCGGTAGGAGACTTCGCCCAACCCGTAGGTTCTCAGGACAAAGCCGAGGAGGATGATAATCGCCACGGCCAGCATCGCGGCGGTTGGAGAGCGGGAAGGCCGGCCGCCGGCAGGCCCGCCGGTCCCGGTCCGGCCGTTCAGCCAGGCGTAGAGAACGGATAGCCCGAGGAGAATATACGCCGGGAGAAAGGAGCGGAGGCTGAGAAAATACCCCCCGGCCAGCGCCGCCCCGAAGGCGAAAAGCAGGAGAACCAGGGGGAGGGCGGTCTTTTTCTTCCAGAGGAGGAGCCCGCCGGAGGCCAGCAGGAACAGCCCCAAGCCGCCGGCGGTGATCCCCGCCCCGTGCGGGGGAATCCAGGCGGCCAGAACCCGCCCCATTCCCACCGCCGGCCGGATCAGGTTACCCATCGCCCGTTGAGCCGGGAAGGCGGCGATCCCCGTGGTGGAGGCGGCCAGGCAGAAAATCAGCCCCCCGGTCAGCAGCCAGACCAATCCGCCGATCCGCCGGGCTCGATAGCGGGAAGAGGTGAATCCCCCTTTCAGGTAGATCCCGATCAGGATATAAAAACCGGCGCTGGTCAGAAGGATCAGTCTAATTGTCGGATTCCAGTTCATCTGATCCAGTTCAGGTTACGCTGACGATTGTAATCCGGGAGTCCATTTGTCGCTCCGGGAAAATCAACCGGAGCGGGAGCTATTCTTGCTGAGGTTCGGGAAGCGGTAATTTTTTCAAGTTGTCGGTCAATTCGCTGAGCATAAAGAAGCTGTTGCCGGCGCCGGATTTGTGGAATGCCTCCGCTCTTACCGCCAAAGTGACCGGTTTTTCCGGGGTGATATCCTTTTCCGGTACGGTCAGACAGAAGATACCGAGCCGTTCCTGGTTGTCCTTGACGACTATCGAGAAAAACTTCAGGCGATAGTCTCCTTCCTTCCATTCCTCGGTCTCCGGACCGAACCCGGTATTGAAGACCAGAGCGGCCTGTTCGTTGACGTAAAGTCTTGCTTCTCCCGCGGCGGTCCCCAGGACGCCGCTGAATACCAGGGTGGTGGTTTCCTTCTCCGGGCAGGGCGCCGACCGCCAGATCACCTTTTGATCAACCTGGTCGCTGTATTCCCACCAGGATTGGACTTTGCCGTCCCAGGAGTCATAGTGACCGGAGTGGGAGAAAGTCTCGATTTCGGCAAAGCCCGGAACTTTTTGCGTCCCGAGTTCCCGCAGGTAATCCGCGGCTTCCTTCAAGGCGGCGGTACTTTCAACCGGTCGCGGCCGGATGCGCGGCCGGGCCGGTGCGGGGCGGGGCCGCGGACGGGGGGAGTCCGACTGGTTAAAGGTATCAAAAATAATCTGGTAGATTATCACTCCGAAGATAACGATCCCGGCCGCGATTAAAATCCGACTGAATATATCCGTCAGTTTGAGATATTTCATCGTGTCGGTTCTCCTTTCCCAGGGACCGGCGGGCATTGAGGGGCCGTTGACGGACTGGAGGTTGGTCTGACCTGGAAATAGCCGATCATTCGGAGAATAATACCCGGAGATTGGTATAAGCCGGTCCGGCCGAGCGGGAACCGGGACCGCTAACCTGGTAGAAGAAGCGGCCTTTCAGGGGGGAATCTTCCAGCGGCCATTCTCCGTTGCCCCGGTAGATGACCGAGTCTTTTCCTTCACCCCAGGAACTTCCGATAAAGAGCGGTTCCTCCCCGGCCGTGAAGGTGAAGGCCGACCACCTGCCGGGCTGGTCCGCAGTCAGGAATTCCGATTCCGCCACCTTGCGGTCGGGCATCCCGTCCCCGGTGGTGTCGGCGTAGGCGACGATGGCAAATCCTCCCTGTTCGCCTTCCCGGGCGTGGGCCATCTCAACCCGCACGGTTGGCCCAATCCGATGTTCCGGTTTGACCTCCCAGACCCATTGGCTGTAACTCCCTCCCGGGGAATGGGAGTTGGTGGTCAGCATCCGCGAATCGCGGGGGCTCCGCCGCGGGGGGGGCGCCGCCGGGCCCGGCGGCCGCTCCCCCGGCCCGGCTGCAGTCGGTTTGGCGGGCGAGGTTTCTCCGCGGGAAAACAAGGTTTGAATCGATTGGATCAAGGGGTAGGGGGGGTGACCGGGGAAGACCGGCCGGATGATGTCGTAGATTACGATTAAAAAGATGACCACCCCCAGCCAGATCAGGACCGTCCCCCAGAAATTCCGGCTGAATATTTTCATTGTGAATTCGCTCGCTTTGCTTGCCAATTGAGGTTGAATTATTGTAACACTTTAGCCTTTTAAAAATTAGTAACCCTTTAGCGGCCCTTTAACGAACCCTTACTATCAGTTCTACCATCGATTGTCATTGCGAGGTTCCCGAACGGAGTGAGGGATCCGAAGCAATCTCAGCCTGTTTTGGGTGAAGAGATTGCTTCGTCGCCTTCGGCTCCTCGCAATGACAATTGCAGGCATATCAAACGATAGGGATTTTTATAAAGCTAAAGTGTTACGAATTGTTTTTTTGCCGAGTTCCACTTAATCGGCTTCGCGG
>JAVCCZ010000024.1 GCA_030765265.1 Candidatus Erginobacter occultus | reverse complement strand
GGAGGCCGCTGCCGCCAATCTTCTCCCGCCCGCCCGCTTCCGAATCGGCCAGGCGGCCCAGACGACGCCGGCCGGGAAGAGGAGGAGGGCGTTGGGCCGGAAGAGCACCAGGACCCCGAGGATCGCGCCCGCCAGGAGGTAGAAGATAAACTTTCCCCGGACGGCGGCCCGGGCCAGAAGTTCGGCGAAAAAAAGAATAAGAAAGACCGCCCAGGCGACCCCGACCAGTTCCCCCTCGTAGTAGATGAAGATCCAGTAAACCGCCGTCCCCAGGGCGGCCAGGAAGGCGGTCAGATCGTCAAAGAACCGCCGGCCGAGCCGCGAAACGAGCAGAACCGACCCCAGACCGAGGCCGAACTGGAAGAGCCGGGACCAGAGAGGAGCGTAACCGCAGAACCGGAAGACCAGGGTGAGAAAGAACGCGTAGCCGGGTGGGCGGTAATAGGGGAAACGGTAGAGCTGGGGGTCCTCCCTCCCCTCGAACGCTGTCCAGTCCCCCTCGGCCAGACCCCGGGCCCAGTAGATGTGATAAGCCGCGTCCAGACCGGGGTGGGAAAACTCCGGGGTATCCCGGATCTCCGCCAGGTAAATCCCCCGAGAAAGCAGGGCGACCGCCAGGGGGACGATGTAGCTCAACCGCTTTATCCGCATAGCATCCCCGGATTTCGCTCTCCGGGCGGCGGGGTTATCCGCTCATCTTCATCAAAGCCGTTGTCTTTCCGGAGATGAATAGACCCCGCCGAGGGCGTAAAATTTCACCCGGAAGATGTCGACCAGCATCAAAATCGAATCCCGCAGCGGGCTGATCGAACTGCCGGGGGCGTTGAACCATCGGACCGGAACCTCCCGGACCGGGAGGTTCAGTTTCCGGGCCAGGTAGAGGATCTCGACGTCAAAGCTGAAGCCTTCGATCCGGCAGCGGGGGAAGATCTCCTCCGCCGCCCGGCGGGTGAAGCACTTGAAACCGCACTGGGTGTCGGCGATCCCGGGGACGGCCAGAATCCGGACCAGGCCGTTGAAGACCCTCCCCATCAGTTCCCGGTGGAAGGGCTGGCGGATCACGATATCGGATCCCTTCAGCGAGCGGGACCCGATCACGACCTCGAACCCCTCCCGGAAGAAGGGGAAGAACTTCTCCACCTCCTCGATCGGGGTGGAGAGGTCGGCGTCGGAAAAGAGAATGTATTCCCCCCGGGCCCGGGCCGCTCCCTCGCGGACGGTATAGCCCTTGCCCCGGTTCTCCTTCCGGTCGATGATTTCCAGGGGAAAGCCTTCCGGCCGCCATTCACCGGCCGCCGCCGCCGTCCGGTCGCGGCTCCCGTCGCTGACCACGATCACCTCGTATCCGTAGGTCTGTTCCCGGAGATATTCCGCGATCCGGGAAAGGGTGGCCGGGAGCCGGGCCTCCTCGTTATAGGCCGGGATAACCAGGGAAAGAAAAGGCCGGGTCATTGTTCCCTCCGGGTCACAACGACTCCCGGACCCGCTTCTTCAGTTTCTTCAGCTTTCCCCGGATCAGGCGGGAAGCGATGAAACCGGCCCGGTCGGAGATCAGCACGCCTTCCAGGTGGTCGTACTCGTGCTGGATGATCCGGGCCAGCATTCCCTCCGCCTCCAGCCGCCGGGGTTCCCCCCCCTCGTCCAGGTACTCCACCAGCAGCGATCCGGCCCGGGGGATCTCCACGAAAACCTCGGGGAAGCTGAGGCAGCCCTCTTCCCCCGATATCTCCCCCGCCCTTTCCCGGATGACGGGGTTGATGAAAACCCTGAGGCCTTTCCCGTCGTCGGCCAAAAAAAGCCGGCGGGCGACCCCGACCTGGTTGGCGGCCAGGCCCAGCCCCTGGTGATAATAGAGGCTTTCGGTCATCCCCCGGACCAGTGCCCGGACCTCGTCGTCAATCTCGCGGATCGCGGCGGCCTTTTCCCGCAAAACCGGGCTACCATAAATTTTTATCGGCTGGATGGACATCGGTATCGGCAAAACAAGTTTATTTTTCTTCAGGTCCTTATGCTAAACGAATCACCGAACAATACCCAGAAAATATTTTACCGCCGGCCGCCGGCGGACCAGTCGGCAACCGCCGCGCCCCGGCCGGGGTGGAGGGGATTTTCCAGGACCGCCAGCATAAAGGCCTTGGCCGCGGCGACCGCGGCCGGGGGATCGAAGCCCCGGGCGAGAAAGGCGGTGATCGCCGCCGAGAAAGTGCAACCGGTCCCGTGGAGCGTCTCCCCGGTCAACCGGGGAGAGGGGAGGAAGGTCATTTTTTCTCCGTCAAAAAACAGGTCATCGGCATCTTCGGTCCGGTGCCCACCCTTGATTACCACGCACCGGGGCCCCAGGGAACGGATGACCCGGGCCGCCCGTTTCATCGACTTCCGGTCCCGGACCGAAAACCCGGCCAGAATCTCCGCCTCGTCGAGGTTGGGGGTGACGATCAGGGCCCGGGGGAGGAGCAGCTCTTTCAATTTCACCGTCGCATCGTCCTTCAGGAGTATGTCTCCCGAGCTGGCGGCCATCACCGGATCGACCACCAGGTTGGCGATCCCGTGTTCGGCGGCTTTCCGGGCCGTCACCTCGACGATCCCCGCCCCGCCCAGCATCCCGGTCTTGACCGCCGCCGGAGCGATATCGGCCATCACGGCGTCGATCTGCGCTCCGACCAGCTTCGGGGAAAGCAGGAAGACCGACCCCACCCCCCGGGTATCCTGGGCGGTGACGGCGGTCAGGGCGGTGGTCCCGAAGACCCCCAGGGCCGAGAAGGTCTTCAGGTCGGCCTGGATCCCCGCCCCGCCCCCGGAGTCGGACCCGGCAATGGTCAGGGCCTTGGCCAGCGGTGGTCCAGGCTGGAGGAAGCCCGAATTATCGGATTTGGCGGGCATTGGCGAGCATAAGACACCGGCCGGGTCCGGAATCGGACACGTCGGACAAGTCGGACAAATCAGACCGGGCTGACGCGTCGGACAAATTGGATGTATCGGAGAGACCGGCCGCGCGTGGGGTTAAAATTTCAGGCCGACAAAACCTTTCAGGTCGGCCATCTCGAAGTTGATCTTCTTGTCGTACTTCTCCCGCAGTTCCTCGATATCTTCCGGGGACTTCTCGGTAGCGGTCGTCTCGGCATCGATCTTGAAATAGCCGTAGGCAACCCCGGCAAAGAGGTCGAGCTTTCTCGAGAGCGGCAGTTCAAGCTGCACCCGGGCCTCCACGCTGTCATAATCGAGATCGAGATTTTTCTCGTGGCGGATCGAGATCGGGAGATACTCGGTGGAACCGTCGTAACGGAAGAATTTATAGTGGGCCCGGGCCATCAGACGGAGCCCGTCGGGGGGACCGATCCGCAGCTCCCCGCCGATCCCGATCGCCGGAACCCCGATCCCGGTCCAGCCGTCGGTCTGGCCGCCGACCACGTACTCCCGGGGCGGATTTTCGTAGATCACCGTCCCGGTCGGGGGGCCGGCGTCGAGGTCGTAAGTACCGAAGGCGCCGCTCACCCCGAGATAGAACACGGGGATGAACTCGAAATTCGGCAGCGGCGCGATGGTGACCGGGGTGACCAGGAGGCTCAGTTCGCAGAAGGCCGTCTTCAGGTCGGCCGTGAACGGCTGTCCCTCGGGGATCAGCATATACTCGTATTCCCGGCCCTGGAACTCGATATCGTTGGAGATCCCCAGGTAGTAATCCCGGATGGCGGTGGTATCGGCCGCAGGATTGTAATAAAACCCCCCCAGGCTGAGGGTGAAGTACTTCCATCGCTTCTCCATCCGGAGCCCGAAGGTGGCCTTCTTCCCGTCCAGCCCCAGTTCGGCCAGGGTGAAACTCTCTCCCGGGGTATCCTGCCCGATCTGCTCGTAGTAGGGCCGGATCGTCTCTTCCACCGAACCCTTGATCAGGGTGACCTTGCCGCCGGTGACCTCGAGGTCGAAAGACCGCCTCCCCTCCTGGATTCTCCCCCATTGAAAAACATCGGCAGCTCCGGCCGCCGCGGGACTGAGCAAAAGACCCGAACCAAACAGGATAAGAACAAACCTTCGAATAGAGGCCATATTTTATCTACTCCTCAAGCGGGTGATGGTTGTTTCCCCCGGCCCGAGGAACCCCGGCGGGGGCATAGGAACCCAGGCTGATCTCTCCTCCTTCCATCCGGGCGAAGCTGTAGCGGCGGATCCAGTTGCCGGTGTTGCAGTACCGGCCGGAGGAGAGATCGATCAGTTCCGGGACGTGGGTATGGCCGGCAACCACGATCTCATTACCTCCTTCGAGCAGTTTTTCCGCCGCCACCCGGTAGGCCCCGAGGATCTCCGGGGAAGGCTCGGTCAGCAGATAGTTCCGGCTCAATCGGGAAAAGAACTCCCCCAGGGAGACGCCGATATTCGGATGGAGCATCCGGTAAAGGAACTGGAGGGCGCGGTTCCTGAGGATTTTCCGAAAAACGAAGCTGGCCCGGTCGCCGGGCCGCAGATCGTCGCCGTGAATAACCCGGATGCGCTTTCCCTGGACGATACCGGAAAACCCATCCCGGTGAACGTTGATCCCCATCGTCTTTTCGATAAAGGATCCGATGGCGAAGTCGTGATTCCCCAGGCAGTAATGAATCTCGGTCCCCGACCGGACCAGGTCGTACAGCGCGGCCAGGACCGGGAAGTAATCCGGGCGGATCGCCCGGCGGTACTCAATCCAGAAGTCAAAGAGATCCCCGACGATGAAAAGCTGAGCGGCCCGCCCGGAGATCCCGGCCAGGAATTCGATCAGGGCCGCTTCCCTCTTCTCGCCCCCGGCAATCTCGATCCCGAGGTGGGCGTCGGAAATAAAATAGGCTACGTCTTTCATCGGGACTGAAAATAGAGGATGCGGGTCCGGAAAACAAGTTCAATTATCTCCGGTTTCATCTCTCCCGGTCCCGACTTTCCAGACCGGCCGGAGCTAAATAAACCTTGCATTCGGGAGGTTAAACTATAAAGTGGCGGGCTTTCTCATAGTATAAACTAAAAAACAGTTTCAGGCAATGGAGTTATGAGCACAATCTTTCCCATCGAGAAAATCCGCAATATCGGCTTAACCGCCCATATCGACGCCGGCAAGACCACCGTCACCGAACGAATCCTCTTCTATACCGGAAAAAGCCACAAAAGCGGCGAAGTCCACGACGGGGAAGCGGCGATGGACTGGATGGTCCAGGAGCAGGAGAGGGGGATCACCATCACCTCCGCCGCCACCACCACTTACTGGAAGGAGCACCGGATCAATATCATCGACACCCCCGGCCACGTCGATTTCACGGCCGAGGTGGAGAGATCGCTGCGAGTTCTCGACGGGACGATCGCCCTTTTCTGCGCGGTGGGCGGGGTCCAGCCCCAGTCGGAGACGGTCTGGCGCCAGGCGGAAAAACACTCCGTACCCCGGCTGGCCTTCATCAACAAGATGGACCGGGCGGGAGCGGATTTCCAGGGAGTGGTCAACGAGATCAAAGATGAACTGGGAGCCAACGCCGTCCCGATCGTCCTCCCGATCGGGGCCGAAGCCGACTTCCGGGGGATTATCGACCTGGTGGAGATGAAGGCCCTTTACTACCAGGAGAACGGGGGTCTGACCTCCATCCGGGAAGACGAGATCCCGGCAGAGATGCGAGCGGGGGCGGCCCAAGCCAGGGCGCTGCTGATCGAGCGGATCAGTGAACAGGACGAGATCCTGATGGAGAAGTTCGTCAATGGCGAGGAACCGGATCGGGACGACGTCGTCCGGGCCCTGCGCAAAACCACCATCGCCGGCTCCCTCACCCCGGTTCTCTGCGGCGCGGCCTTCAAGAACAAGGGGATCCGCTTCCTCCTCGACGCCGTGGTCAATTACCTCCCCTCGCCCGACGATCTCCCCCCGGTTATCGGGACCCTCAACGAATCGGACCAGGAGATCATCCGCCACCCCCAAGACGATTCTCCCCTGGCGGCCCTGGCCTTCAAGATTGTCGCCGACAAGCATATGGGGAAACTGATCTATCTCCGGGTTTACTCCGGGGTGCTCCGGGCGGGGGAGACCTACTATAACTCCACCCGGGAGATCAAGCAGCGGGTGGGCAGGATCTTCGAGATGCACGCCAACAAGCAGTTGGCGGTGGAGGAACTCCGGGCCGGAGGAGTGGGCGCGGTGGTCGGGCTGGGCGATACCCGGACCGGCGACACCATCTGCAGCGACGCTCATCCGATCGTTTTAGAGTCGATCGAATTTCCGGCCCCGGTGATCGGGGTCGCGGTCAGGCCGGAGAGCAACCCCGACCGCGACCGGCTATCCAAGGCCCTCTCCCGGCTCTCGGATGAAGACCCCACCTTTATCGTCCGGACCGATCGCGAGACCGACGAGGTGGTTATCTCGGGGATGGGGGAACTCCACCTGGAGGTGATCATCGACCGGCTGCGGCGGGAATTCAACGTCAACGTCGATTCCGGCGCCCCCCAGGTCGCCTACCGGGAAACAATTCTTGGGGCCTTCGATCACCAGCACAAGCACGTCAAGCAGACCGGGGGACACGGACAGTACGCCCACGTCAAGTTCCGGATCGAACCGGGCCGGGCCGGCGGCGGATTCCAGTTTGAGAACCAGGTCCGGGGCGGGAGGATCCCCCGCGAATACATTCCGGCGGTGGAGAGGGGAGTGGTCGACGCGATGGCCAAGGGCCCTTACGCCGGTTTCCCGATGGTCGACGTCACTTATATCCTTCTCGACGGTTCTTTCCACGAGGTCGACTCCTCGGAGCAGGCCTTCCGGACCTGTGCCTCCGCCGGTTTCCGGGAAGCTTGCCGGAAGGCCGGTATGCGGCTTCTGGAGCCGATTATGAATATCGAGATCACCGCCCCCGACGAGTTTTTGGGGGCGGTCTCGGGCAGCGTCTGCTCGAAGCGGGGGCGGATCGTGAGTATGGAGACCAAGGGGAAGACAGCCGTGATCTCCGGGATGGTCCCGCTCTCCCAGATGTTCGGCTACTCCACCGAACTGCGGACCATCACCAGCGGACGGGCCGACTTCTCGATGCATTTCGAGCACTACGAAGCTGTCCCCTACTCCCTGGCCGAAGAAATCGTCGCCGACCGCCAGGACCGCTGAGGGTTGATTCACCGCGGAGGCGCGGAGGACGCGGAGAAGGATTCATAATTAGAGTCGAGTTTTTCCGGTTGGAAATCTTTCGGGAATTGCCCTATTGGCAATTACGGGGAGAGTTTCCCTGCCGGAATTGTTCCCGATAGTTTTACCTCCGCGTCCTCCGCGCCTCCGCGGTGAATATCAGTTGCTCAGGCGGAGGGGAGCCTGGGAAAACTCCTTGATCCAGAAGGAAAGAAAGAAGGTATACTCGTCTTCATCGGGGCGGGTCTCAAACTGGAGAGATGAACTCCAGCAATGGAAGTCCCGGTAGATGGTGAAGGATTCCTCCTCGAAACGCCCCCCCACCGTGTCATAACGGCCGTAGACCTTGAACGCCCAGACCGGGTTGGCCCGGAGGTAAACTTCCGCGGAGACCTGGTTGCGGTCCTTATCGAACCGGTAACTGTGAGAGAAGGTCACCCACCAGTCATCGTCCGGCCGCACCCAGAGATCCAGGGTATCGCGCTTGATACGGTTATCATAACTGTCATAGAGCAGATCGAGATTGAGACCGGTCGAGGGGTAGGGATTGATCTTGAGGTTGCCGGAAAGATCTCCGATCAGGCGATCGGAGTTATCGCGTTCCGGCCGGGTATACAGGGGGGTGGAAATGGTCAGATCGGCCAGGGTCCAGCTGGACTTGCCCTTTTCTTCCGAACCGCGCTTGGTCTGTAATCGGTTGCGGAGCGTAAGGAGAAAGTAATTCCGGCGGTTGATCTTGTCGATACTGTCGAACTGGTAGATATCCTCGGAATCAACTGTCGGGTTGTCGGTGAAGACATAATTGACCGAGGGGGTGATGACGTGACGGAGACGGTCGATATCCAGCCATTCGGTCCGGACGGGGAAGATCCCGTAGATATCGGTGGAGAGGCCGAGCCCGGCGGAGAAAACCCTCCTCCAGAAATCCCTCTCTTCAACAGGTTCGGGAGTGGGTGAAGGCTCCGGTGTCTCCTCCCCGGATTCGGGATCTTCCGACCTATCCGGTCCCCGGGTATAGAAATCATAACGGAGAGAAGCAGATGGTAAAATATTCAGCCAGCCGAAAAACTTTCGGGAGTAGCTCAGCTGGTGAAAGGTATCAAAGCGGCCGGATTCGTAGCGGGCCGCTGCTTCCCCGGCGTACTTCCGGGTCAGGTAAGAGTAGGAATTCTGCCCCTGGTAATAAAAATCGCTCTCTCCGAGCTGGAATTCCTGGGCCTGCAGCTTTACTTCCGGCAATTTCTCGGTCACCCGGTAAAAATCATTCAGCCGGGGCTGAACTTCCAGGTTGAGAGTAATATCGCCCCACCTCCGATCGAGATACAGGTAGGATCGGGGCTGGGTGTCGTCGTCATATTCCCGGCGGAAATAATCCTTCCGGATCGTCGGGTCACTGGCGTAGCTGAGCGCGAGATAGCTCCCCGATTTTATAGAAAAGAGGCTGGCGGTATTTGTATTCCAGCAGGTATCTCTCGGTGGTTGCCTGCTCCCCGGCGTCGTCCTCGTAACCCTGATCCTGGAGATAGTAGGTCTGCCATTCCCCCTTCCCGTTATTTCCCGGGTAGAATTTCCCATCGAAGCCGTAAGCCAGACCCCTCCGGTAGCGATAATCGAGGTGAAAGGTGGTATTGAGACCGGGGAGGCACCAGTGATAGCCGGAAAGAAAGAAAAAGCCCCACTTGTTCCGGTAGCCCGGATAGAGGAAGAAACCCCGGCAGTCGGACTTGAGCGACCGGCGGAAATAGGGGAGCCAGAAAACCGGGACCTTCCCGAGATAGAAGGTCACGTTGTGGGCAACCAGCTTGTCGTCGGGGTAAATAATCAGCTTTCCCGCCTGCAGCCGATAATGGGGGTCTTCCTCGTCACAGGTGGTGGCGGAGCCTCCGAAAAACTCCACCTTCTCCCGCCCCTCCGTCTCCAGGATATCGGCCCTCCCGAACCAGGGATCGTAATAACCTTCCCCTGGGGCCATAATCCCTTTTTCGTTGATAAAATCGTACCTGATCTTGTCGGAGGCGATTACGTTATCCCCCTGGGTCAGGACCACGTCCCCCTCGGCGTAGGCCTCCTTTCTCTCCAGGTAAACTGTCGCCTTATCGGCGGTGAGGAGGATGGTCTTATAGCCGATCCGGACGTTGCCCTCGGCCGTGATCAGCTTACCCCCGTCACTGTAGCGGAGTTGGTCGGCTTCACAGGTGATCGCCGCGGGCGGCGCCGGAGAGGGAGAAAACATCGTTTCCGGAACGGTGAGTACGGGTGTCGGTTCCACCGAGGCTTCCGACCAGGAACGGGGATGGGGGGTGGGAGCGTCGGGCCAGTAGTACTCGCCCAGCGGCGGCGGAGTTCCGGTCTCCGTCCGCCGCCCGGATTTTTCCCCGCAGTCCAGGCAATCATCACCGGCCGCCAGCCGGGCGGAGAGCAGAAATATCCCGGCCAGGAATAGAATCGTCCGACTGGCCCCCGCCGTCCTCTCCGGGAAAATTTTCACGGGAGCGGCCCCGACCGGTTTCGGAACCAATGGATAAATTTATCCAGTCCCCGGGACAGGATGGTCTCCGGCCGGTAATCGAGCAGGTCTTGGGCCTTGCCGACATCGGCCAAAGTGGCGACCACGTCCCCGGGCTGAAAAGGGAGCTTTTTCAGGACCGGGCGCCGGCCCAGTTTTTCTCCCAGAAGCCCGATCAGGTCCTGGAGGGTAATCGTATGCGCCCCCCCCAGGTTGATCATCTCGAATTGGATATCGGCCTCGAGGACGGCCAGAATACCGGCGACGATATCGTCGACATAGGTATAATCCCTCCGGGAGGTTCCGTCTCCATACACCGGGATCTCTTCCCGTTGACAATCCGGCGGCTGAAGAGATGGATGGCCATATCCGGGCGCTGGCGGGGGCCGTAAACGGTGAAGAAACGCAGGGCGGCGATCCGGAGACCGTACTGAAGGTGAAATACGCGGCAGAGACGCTCGCCGGTCAGCTTGGTCAGGCCGTAAGGAGAAACCGGTTCCAGCGCGGGTTCGGCCTCGTTCAGGGGCAGCCGGGGACAGTCCCCGTAAACCGAGGAGGAAGAAGCAAAGATGAATTTCTCCGTCCCCGCCTCCCGGGCCGCTTCCAGCAGGACCAGGGTCCCGCCGACATTGACGTCCTGGTAGAGGAGCGGCTGGGCGAGGGAAGGGCGGACCCCGGCCCGGGCGGCCAGGTGAATCACCGCCCGAAAAGGGCAACGGGCGAAGAGTTCCTCGATCCTTACCCGGTCGCGGATATCGGCCTCGACCACTTCCAGCGCGGGGTGTTCGGCGATCCCTTCCAGGTTGGCCCGTTTCCGGGCGGGCTCGTAGTAGTCGTTAAAATCATCGACTATCACCACCCGCCGGCCGGCCTCTAACAGCCTCTCGGCTAAATGAGATCCGATAAAACCAGCTCCTCCGGTCAGTAGTATCATTACTCTAAAGCTCCAGTCCCCAGGTTTGACCAAGTCGAAAAATTCTTTTCCGGGTTAAACGACGGAAGAGCGACCTAATCCCGACGGGGAAAGAGGGGCTTCCCCTTCTTCACCGTCCGGCTCCAGTCATACCCGCCCCAGCGGGCTGGATAAACGGTCGCTCCCTGATCCGGAACTTCCACCCCCAACATCTCCAGCCCCTGAGCGGCTTTCTCCGGCATCACCGGGAGCAGGTAGAGGAGGATAATCCGGACCGCCTCGGCGCAGGTGGCGAGAATCTCCGCCAGCCGGGGCGAGGCGGGATCTTCCCGGGCCAGGGCGTAAGGCTTGTTCTCCTCGATATACCGGTTGGCGGCGGTCTCCAGGTCAACGATGGCGCCGAGATAAGACTGAAACTCCAGCCGGGCCATCCAGCCGGGGAAGGATTCGATCAAATCCCGGGCCCGGCCGATCACCTCTTCCTCGCCCGACTTCCCCGCCGACGGGGGCCGGGGGATGGTTCCGGAAAGATATTTTTCCACCATCTTCACCGTCCGGCTCAAAAGATTCCCCACCCCGTTGGCCAGCTCGGTGTTGTAAATTTCTTTCAACTGCCCGGAGGAAAAGTTCCCGTCATCTCCGAACTTCACCGACCGCAGGAGGAAATAGCGGAGATAGTCGGGAGAATAGTCCCGGCAGATATCTTCAATTTCTTCCCGGGAAATAAAATTTCCCAGCGACTTCGACATCTTCTTCCCCCCGTGGAGCCACCAGCCGTGGGCGAATACGGTCACCGGCAGGGGGAGGTCAAGCGCCAGGAGCAGGCAGGGCCAGTAAACGGCGTGAAACCAGAGGATATCCTTTCCGATCAGGTGGATATCCGCCGGCCAGTAACTGGCAAAGAGATCTTCCTGCCCGTCGCCGAGCGGCGGATAGCCCAGGGCGGTGATGTAGTTGGAGAGGGCGTCGATCCAGACATATACGCTGCAGGCGGGGTCGTTGGGCATCGGGACGCCCCAGTTCATCAGCTTGGCCGCCTGGCGGGAGATACTCAAGTCCTCCACCCCCAGCTTCAGCTTGCTTATGACCTCGTTCCGGCGGCTGGCCGGCTGGATGAACTCCGGGTGGGACTCGATGTGGGCGGCCAGGGGCTCGATCCATCGGCTCAGCCGGAAGAAATAGCTCTCCTCGCTGTGCCGGACCAGGGGCCGTCCGCTGATCGGGCTGAGATAATCGTTCTCCCGGGCGTCGTTCTCGGTCACATACTCTTCCTGTCCCTCGTCATACCAGCCGTCGTAGGCGCCGAGGTAGATCTGGTCTCGGTCGAGCAGCCGCCGGACCAGCTCCCCGACCCGGGCCCGGTGGCGATCCTGGCTGGTCCGGATGAAATCGTCGTACCGGATATCCAGCCGCTTCCAGAGGTCCCGGAAATGAACCACCACCCGGTCGGCAAGTTCGCCGGGATTCAGCCCGGCCCGGGCGGCCGCCTGGCAGATCTTGATCCCGTGTTCGTCGGTCCCGGTCAGGAAGCGGACGTCCCGGCCGGCCGCCCGCTGGCCGCGGGCCAGGACATCGGCGGCGATGGTGGTATAGGCGTGGCCGATATGGGGCTGATCGTTGACGTAGTAGATCGGGGTGGTAATATAAAATTTTCCGCTCATAATTAAATTGGGGTCGCTATCGCTATCGGCTCAGCGCTGGGACTGATTGATCTCGGAAAGCGGAAACTCCAGCTTTAAATCTTCTTCCAGTTCCACCAGGACCGACTCGGTAAGAAAATTGAGATCGAGGACCCGGCCTTTTCCCCGGGGAGTGGTCACCTCGTCGCCGTCGCGGGGGAAGCGGCGGCCGGCGCAGCGGTAAAATTCGTCCTCGTAGCGGAGGCAGCAGAACAGGCGCCCGCAGACCCCGGATATCTTCTCCGGGTCCAGGGGCTGGCGCTGATTCCTCGCCATCCGGACGTTGACCGGGTCGAACTTGCGGATAAAGGAACAGCAACAGAGCTGGCGCCCGCAGATCCCCAAACCGCCCCGCATCCTCGACTCATCCCGGACCCCGATCTGCCGCATCTCGATCCGGGTCTTGAAGATGGCGGCCAGCTCCTTGACCAGTTCCCTGAAGTCAATCCGCCCTTCGGCGGTGAAGTAAAAAAGCAACCGGCTCCGGTCGAAGGAATACTCCGCCGTCACCAGCTTCATCGGGATCTTCTTCTCCTTGACCTTCTCCTGGCAGGTAATAAAAGCCTGGCCGGCCGCGATCCGGTTATCCTCCACCACCCGGCGATCGGCTTCCGTCATCACCCGGATCACTTTTTTCGGCGGCTTCTTCTGGTCTTTCGCCTCGGCCTCTTTTCCCAGGGCCATCACCTTTCCGTAATCGATCCCCCGCTCCACCTCGACGAGGCAGGGATCCCCTACCCGGAGCGGAATCCCCATCGTCCGGTAGTAAAGGTCCTTACCGTGAGTCCGTCGTTTTATCCGGGCCAGTTCGGGCATCGGGAGGAGAAGTTCAAAGTTAGAAGTTCGAAGTTTTAAGTTCGATTGCCGGGGCGCCAGAAACCGAGTTCAATCAGCATATTCTCCAGAATTATCCGGCGGGCGGGACGCGAGGCCGCCCGGACGGCCAATACCCGGCTCTCTTCCACCCGGCCCGGCATCCGCCTCAGTTGGGAAGTTGTGAACCGCCGGGCCGAATCCGCCACCCGGCTCTCCAGGTCCCGGTTGATCAGCGGTGCCTGGCTGCCGATCGTCGAGCAGAGAAACAAATCACGGATCCAGCTGAAGATCAATTGAAAAATCAGATCCAGACCGGCCTGATCGGCGGCGGAGACCAGGGCGTTGTCCCGGGCTTCCACCTCTTTGCGTACCTGGGAATCGAGATCCCGATCCCGCTCCGCCGCCTCCTTCTTCAGTTCCGCGGCCAGCTTCTTCCCCGGCCGGGCGGAAATATCGAGCCATCTTTCCGCCAGGTCCACCGCCTCCCGGGCGGTAAAAGACCGTCCCTCCGCCAGGGGACCGATCACCTCCCGCCGGGTCTTGAAGATGCCTTCCCGGTAAGAGCGGATCGCCCGGCCGGGGCAGCCGCCGGAGATGGAGTGAAGCACGAAAGACTCCCCGGCGGGGATCCCGAGCCGCTCCTGGAGGAACGGCTCCATCAGAGTGTAGGGCCAGCCGGAAAAAGCGACCCGCTGGCAGCGGCTGTGGATGGTGGGGAGAAGAAACCCCGGCTGGGAAGTTATTAAAATTAGAACCGTCTTCGGGGGAGGCTCCTCCAGGGTCTTTAAAAAAATGTTCTGGGCGGCGGTGTTCATCCGGTCGGCCTCCTCGATCAGGAATACCTTCCAGTTATCGCCTCGGGCGGAGAGGTGGGCGGTCCGGCGCATATCCCGGATCTCACCGGCGAGAATCGAGCGTGACTTGCTGGAAGGGGAGAGCCGGTGGACATCGGGGTGCCCGCCCCGGACGATCGCCCGGCAGTCCGGGCATTCCCCGCAGCCCTCCCCCGGCTTGTCCCGGCAGTTAAGGGCGGCGGCGAAGACCGAAGCGGTCAGGGACTTCCCCACCCCTTCCGGCCCGGAGAAGAGATAACCGCTGACCACCCGGTCCTTGGCGATCGCCCCTTGAAGAAAGACCACCGGTCCGGACTGTCCCTTTACGCTGTCCCAGAGCATAGCGCTGCCGGCCGGTTTATCCCCGTCCCTTTAAATACTCTTCCACGACCTCGACCACCTTATCCTGGATGGCCTCAATCCCCTCGGTGATTTCCAGGGTTTTAAACCTTCCCGGTTCCCGGGCGGCCAGTTCCAAAAAGCCCTGTCTCAGCCGCCGGTGAAAGTCGATATCCAGCTGCTCGATCCGGTCGCCTTCCCCGGATTTCGACTCCCCCTTGTCCAGCGCCTTGGCCCGCACCAGTCCGACCTCGACCGGGAGATCGAGGAGGATGGTCAAATCCGGGGTCACCCCACCGGTGGCCAGGCGGTTGAGGGCTTCGAGCAGCTTGAGGTCGAATTTCCGGCCGTAGCCCTGGTAGGCCAGGGTGCTGTCGATGAAGCGGTCGCAGATCACCACCGCCCCCCGCTCCAGCCCGGGCTTGATCCTCTCGTGGACGTTCTGGGCCCGGCTGGAGGCGAGCAGGAGCAGTTCGGTCACGTTCCCCATCTCGGTAAATTCCGGGTTGAGGAGGACGGCCCGGATGGCGTCCCCGATCTCGGTCCCCCCCGGCTCCCGGGTGGCGATCACGTCGTAACCTTTCTGTTTCAGATGACCCGCCAGCAGCCGGGCCTGGGTGCTCTTCCCGCTCCCCTCGCCGCCTTCAAACGTAATAAATGTTCCTTTCATCAATCTCTCCCGGTTGAAGTTTCCGTTCCGAAAAAAAATAATAACCATAGAGGGCTGTTATTCCCCATTCCCTATTCCCCATCAAGTTGTTCCGGATAATAAACGGCGGCAGTCCGTTCCCCTTTCCGGTCCATCACCGA
This sequence comes from Candidatus Erginobacter occultus, assembly GCA_030765265.1. Taxonomy (GTDB): domain Bacteria; phylum Auribacterota; class Erginobacteria; order Erginobacterales; family Erginobacteraceae; genus Erginobacter; species Erginobacter occultus. The sequence continues at coordinate 13,579 of JAVCCZ010000024.1, read as the reverse complement.
TACTCCCCTCCCCTTCAGATAGTCGCGGATCCGGTCGGAGAGCTCCCATTCCCGGTTCCGCCGGGCTTGTTCCCGGCAAAAAAGCAACGCGGTGAGATTCCCCTCGGTCAGCTGGTCCTCAACAATGATTCGATCCGCCAACCCGGGGTAATCGGAGATTTTGGAGCTCGCCGGCAGTTCGTGGATCGGGTCAACCAGCTCGACCCCGAGCGTGCCGCAGATCCTTTTCACCGCCGACAGCCGGGCGGGCAGACCGTCCGGCAATCGGGGTTTTCGATAATTCTTATAGTACTCCTCGACTATCTTGTAGACCCCGGCCAGGGCGGCGGCGGTATTGAAGTCATCGTTCATCGCCGCCTCGAAGTCGCCCATCACCCCGGGATCCGGGGGGAGGGAGAAGATATCTTCCCCTCCCAGCCGGGCCATCCCGTAGCAGTTGTCGAGCCGGAAGAGGGCCCGGCCGGCTTCCTGGAGGGCCTCCTCGCTGTAATCGACCGGGGAACGGTAGTGCTGGCCGAGGAGGAAGAAGCGGACCACCCGGGGGGGGAAATTCTTGAAGATATCCCGGAGGTTGAAGACGTTGCCCAGCGACTTTGACATCTTCTCCTGGTTAATGGTAACGAACCCGTTGTGGAGCCAGTAGCGGGCGAAGGGCTGGCCGGAGAAGGCCTCCGACTGGGCCCGTTCGTTCTCGTGGTGGGGAAAGACCAGGTCCTGCCCGCCGCCGTGAATATCGAAAGTCTCCCCGAGAAGTTTGGTGCTCATCGCGCTGCATTCGATGTGCCAGCCGGGCCGGCCCTCGCCCCAGGGACTGGGCCAGGAAGGCTCCCCCGGACCGGCGGCCTTCCAGAGGGCGAAGTCGAGCGGGCTCTTCTTCTTCCCGTCCACCGCCACCCGGGCCCCGGCCCTCAGGTCGTCGGGGTTCTTGCCGGAAAGCTCCCCGTACCCGGGGAAGGCGGCGACCTCGAAATAGACGTCGCCCCCCCGCCGGTAGGCGAACCCCTTCTCGATCAACGCGGAGATAATCTCCTGCATCCGGGGGATATTTTCCGTCGCGGTCGGGTAGAGGTCGGCCCTCAGGATCCGGAGCCGGTCCATATCCTCGAAGTAAGCCTCGGTGAACCGGTGCGCGAGTTGGGCCACCCCGGCCTTGATATCGGTTCCGCCAATTTCTTGGGCCCGGGCGATCAGCTTGTCGTCAAGGTCGGTGACGTTCTGGATATAGGTTACCCGGTAGCCAAGGTATTCCAGGTAGCGGTGGATAATATCAAAGGCCACGTAGCAGCGGGCGTGCCCGAGATGGCAGTAATCGTAAACCGTCACCCCGCAGACGTACATCTTCACCCGACCCTCTTCCAAAGGGACAAACAATTCCTTCTTCCTCACCCGGGTATTGTAAACGTACAACTCGTTCATCTGCTAAAATGCCCTTCCTTCAATCGCAATCGCTATCGGGATCGGGATCGCTATCGTCCTTTTCCCCGGAAAATAGTCCCGCCACCGCCCAGGCGGAGATCGCCTCCCCCCGGCCGGCCGCGTCCAGCCCCTCGTTGGTGGCGGCCTTGATATTGACCCGCCCGGGATCGATCCCCAGCGTGCGGGCCAGGTTGGACGCCATCTCCCCGGCCCGGGGAGCCAGCTTCGGCCGTTCCAGGACCACGACGGCGTCGATATTCCCGACCCGGTAGCCTTTCCCCGCGACCAGCTCCCCGACCTCGGCCAGCAGCTTCAGACTGGAAATCCCCCGGTAGCGTTCGTCGGTATCGGGAAAATGCCGCCCGATATCCCCCAGCCCGGCCGCCCCCAGCAGGGCGTCGCAGACCGCGTGGGTAAGGACGTCGGCGTCGGAATGGCCGAGCAGACCCCGCTCGAACTCCAGCTCCACCCCGCCCAGGATCAGCTTCCGCCCCTCCACCAGCCGGTGGATATCATATCCAATGCCAACTTTCATCACTTCTCACCTACTAAAAAATAATGAACCCTTCCGTTTGTGGGCCTCCGCGGTTCAAATTATCTGTCCCGGCGGGAGTGGATCGCCTCGGCCAGGGCCAGATCCTCCGGGGTGGTGACCTTGATGTTGTCGTAGCTCCCCTCGACCACCCGGACCCGGACCCCGGCCCGTTCGGCCAGGGCGGCGTCGTCGGTAACTTCCCACCCCTCCCGGCGGGCCCTTTCGTGGGCGGCCAGGATCAGCGCAAAAGGGAAACCCTGGGGGGTCTGGGCCAGCCTCAGCTCGCGCCGGCTCGGAGTATCGACGATTACCCCCTCCCCGTCCACTCTTTTCACCGTGTCCTTGACCGCCACCGCGGCGAGCGCGCCGCCGCCGGCCGCTTCTTTCAGGACCGCGGAGATAACGGACCGCGGGATAAAAGGCCGGTCCCCGTCGTGAATCAGGACCAGGTCGGGCGGGGACGGGAAAGCCCGAAGCCCGTTATATACCGAGTCCTGGCGGAGGGGGCCGCCCGCGACGGCGGCAATAACCTTGGAAAATCCGTATCCCTCCTTCCACTTTTCCCCGAATTCCTTCCGGACCCGCTCCCCGCCGACCAGGACAATGGCATCGATGCCGGGATGCTGCTGGAAGGCCTTAAGGGTCAAAACCAGGAGAGGGGAACCGCCCAGGGTATAAAAGAGCTTATCCCTGCCCCCCATCCGCCTCCCCTCCCCCGCCGCCACGATTATCGCTCCGGATTTCATTGTTGATTCAATGTCGTAATTTCAGCAATTTGGTTATCCTAAAGCGAAAAAAAGTAATCTTTAGCTTTATAAAAGTTCCTAATCGTTCCCAAGTCTCCATCTGTCATTGCGAGGAGCCGAAGGCGACGAAGCAATCTCTTTACCCGGAACAGGTTGAGATTGCTTCGGCTTCCTCACTTCGTTCGGAAACCTCGCAATGACAATCAATGGTGGTACAGATATCAGTGTTTATTTTAATGCGCTCAAGTGTTACGAAAAAAATAGTAATCAGTGGACCGGGTACTGATTACCGATCACCGATTACCGATTACTTGCCTTCCAAAGCGGCGGACAGGGCCTCCCGGATCTTCCGGACGGGAACGACCTCCAACCCCCGGATCTTCTTGATCTCCCCGGACCCGGCGGCGGGGACGATCGCCCGGGAGAAACCGAGCTTGGCCGCCTCCTTGAGCCGCTGCTCGATCTGACTGACCGCCCGGACCTCACCCCCCAGCCCGACCTCGCCCAGGAGCACGGTCTCCGGCGGGACCGGCCGGTTCTTCAGGTTGGAAGCCACCGCCGCCACCACCCCGAGGTCGGCGGCCGGCTCCGAGATTCTCACCCCCCCGACCACGTTGACAAAGACATCCTTATCTCCCACCCTCAATCCGGCCCGCCGTTCCAGGACCGCCATCAGGATCAGGACCCGGTTGACGTCGAACCCGGTCGCCCGGCGGCGGGGGATGGCCAGACCGGTGGAAGCGGTCAGGGCCTGGATCTCGACCAGGATCGGACGCTTCCCCTCCAGGCAGGGAACGACCACCGATCCGGTCAACCCCGGCTCCCGCTCGGAGAGGAAGATCTCGGAGGGGTTCTTCACCTCTTTCAGACCCCCCTCCGACATCCGGAAGATCCCGATCTCGTCGGTGGAACCGAACCGGTTCTTGACCGCCCGCAGGATCCGGTAGGCGTGATGGCGGTCGCCCTCGAAGTAAAGAACGGTATCAACCATATGTTCCAGGACCCGGGGCCCGGCGATCGCCCCGGTCTTGGTGACGTGGCCGACTAAAAAGATCGAGAAGCCCTCCGACTTGGCGGCGACCAGGAGCCGGGCGGCGCACTCCCGGACCTGGGAGATCGATCCCGGGGCCGATGTCACCTCGGGCTGGAAGACGGTCTGGATCGAATCGATCACCACCAGAGACGGCCCGACCTGGCGGATATACTCCCGGATCAGGTCGAGATTGGTCTCCGAAACCAAATAGAGATTGGAGGAGGAGGCCCCCAGCCGCTCGGCCCGGAGCTTGGTCTGCTGGACCGACTCCTCCCCGCTGACGTAAAGCACCGTCTTCCCGGCGGCGGAGAGGGCGTTGCTGACCTGGAGGAGGATGGTTGACTTCCCGATACCCGGCTCGCCGCCGACCAGGACCAGGGAACCGGCCACCACCCCGCCCCCCAGGATCCGGTCGAACTCTTTCATCCCGCTCCCGGTCCGGATATCGCTTTGGGCCACGATCTCGCTGATCGGAAGGGGTTTCTGCTTCTCCCAGCGGGGATGATCCCGCTTCCCCTTCTTCTCCCGCTCCACCGTCTCCTCGACCAGGGTGTTCCATTCCCCGCAGCCGGGGCATCTCCCCATCCACTTGGGGGACTGGTAGCCGCATTCCTGGCAGGAAAAGACCGTCTTCATCGAAATTATTCTCCCCTGTTTTTCCGGAAAATCACCCTACCACAATCCTCGAAGTAAGTATACCTGTTCATAAATCCGTCGCCCGATCGCGGGCGGAGAGCCGGGTCAGCGGCCGGCGGTTCCCTCCCGGGTTTTCCGGGTGAACCGGCCGAGGATAAAAAACTGCACCAAAATACTCCCCGCCAGGACGAAGGCGGCCAGCAGGTAGGGGGCGCGGAGCCCCAGTCCCCGGCCGGCCAACCCGCCGAGCAGGGGACCGAGGGCGACCCCGAGTCCGAGAAAAGACTCGTGGAACCCTCCCTTCTTCCCCTTCTTTTCCTGGCGGTGAACGCTGTAGTAAATGCTGGAAAAATAGGTCATCCCCCCGGCGAAGCCGATGGCGAGAAACCCGGCAAAGAAGAGCGGGTGGCGATTATTACCGGCGAGAATAAACAGGCCCGCCAGCGCCAGCAGCTGAAAGAGGAAGAGGAAGGAGTAATTGTAATGCCAGCGGTGCCAGCGGCGCAGGAGAATGAAGACCGCCACCTGGCCGGCCGGGATCAGGGCGATCATCACCCCCAGCGCCCGTTCCCCGATCGGGTCCGGCAGCTTCAGGGCCAGTTCGGGGAAGAGGGCCTGGGAGCCCCCGATCGCGAACCAGACCCCGAAATTGGCCGCCCAGGCGATATAATCGAATCCGGCCCGGGGCGCCGCCGGGAGATCTTCCCCTCCGTTGTCGGGAACGTCGACCCCGGCCCCGGCCGGGGCCGGCTTCCTCCCCCACCGGAAGATCAGAAGAATCGCCGCCGCCAGTAACGCGGCGAGGAGGAAGGGAAACCGGTAATCGATCGGGAAGAGAAAACCGGTCGCCAGGGGACCGACCATCACCCCGCCGATCAGGGCGATGTTGTAATTACCCACCCTCAGCCGGAGAGTGTCGTCCCGGTCGTCCTCCCCCAGCCAGCGGATCATCGCCGGCCAGAAGAGCGAAGCCCCCGCCCCGGCAGCCAGGGCGAGCAAAAGCAGATGCCGGTAGCGGGAGACGAAAAATATCGAGAGAAAGACCACCGGGAGAAAGAGGCAGGCAGCGGTGATGATCTTGCGGGAGCCGAAACGATCGACCCAGAAACCGCTCGCGGCGCAGCCCAGCGCGTAAACGATCGCCGGGCCGAAACCGAGCAGGCCGAGCATCAGGGAATCGGCGGAGAATCTTTCCAGGGCCAGGAGCGGACCGCAGAGGATCAGCATCCCGGTGGTGATGTTCATCAAGAAGGCGAGAAGATAGATCACTGGTAATCGCTATCGGGATCGCTATCGGGATCGGACTGCTTTGCCTTCGATAGCGATAGCGATCCCGATAGCGATAGCGATTATTGGGGACGGGCGGAGATGTTACTTGTGGGTCTCGGAGTAGATATAGCCGTCCAGGAAGAGGGCGGCTTTCTCCAGGGCCCGGCCCCGGTGGCTGATCTTGTTCTTGATCTCGGGGGAGAGCTCGGCGAAGGTATGGCCGTACTCACCGGGGAGGAAGATCGGGTCGTAGCCGAAGCCGCTCCCGCCCCGGGGTTGGCGGATAATCGACCCCCGGCAGGCCCCGTTTACCACCTTCTCCAGGTTCCGGGGACCGACGATCGCCAGGCAGCACTGGAAGGTCGCCCCCCGTTCCTCGTCCTTGACTTCCTCGAGCATCTCCAGCAGCTTCAGGTTCCGCTCGTGATCGGTCAGCCCCTCGCCCCCGAACCGGGCCGAACGTACCCCGGGCGCACCCTGCAGAGCGTCCACCTCCAGCCCGGAGTCGTCGGCCAGGGTGATCTTCCCGGTGGCGGCAAAGACCGCCCGGGCCTTCTTCAGGGCGTTTTCCTGGAAGGTCTCCCCATCCTCGATCACTTCCGGGATAACCTCGAAATCGTCGAGGGAGTAAATCTTCACCGGGAGGTCTTCGAGCAGTTTCTTCAACTCGGCCACCTTCCCCGGGTTATGGCTGGCCACCACTATTTCCATTTTCCGCGCTCCTTATCCCGAATTTTTTGAGAAATGTATTTTGGAATCAGGTTATCTTTCACCCGTCCGGGGCGGTATGGTCAATTCGCAGGGCTTCTTTCTGGAGCCGGATCAGCTCCCCGATCGCGTCTCCGGCGTAATCGAGCATCAGGTCGAGATGCTCCCGGGGAAAGGTCTTCTTCTCCCCGGTGGCCTGGACCTCGACCAGTTCCCCGTTCTCGGTCATCACCACGTTGCAGTCGACGTCGGCGTCGCTGTCCTCGATGTAGTCGAGATCGAGGATCACCTCCCCTTTCCGGACGCCGACGCTGACCGCCGCCAGGTGCCCGTCGATCGGAATCTCGGGGATAATCCCGTCGTCCTTCAGGGCCCGGAGCGCCGAGACCAGGGCCACGAACCCCCCGGTGATCGCCGCCGTCCGGGTCCCCCCGTCGGCTTGGATCACGTCGCAGTCAACCCAGACCGTCCGGGGGCCGAGAGCCTTCAGGTCGGCCACCGCCCGGAACGACCGCCCGATCAGCCGCTGGATCTCCAGGGTTCTCCCCGAGGCTTTCCCCGCGGTCGCTTCCCGCCGGGTCCGGCGGGAACCGGCCCCGGGGAGGATCGAGTACTCGGCCGTGATCCAGCCGCTCTTCTCCGGGCTTTTCAACTGGGCCTGGTGGAGCCAGGCCGGGAGCCGTTCCTCGACCGAGGCGGTGCAGATCACCCGGGTCTTGCCAAACTCAACCAGGGCTGACCCCGCCGGCATCTCCACGTAGCCGGGGACGATCCGCACCGGCCGCAGCTCCTCCGCTTTTCTCCCATCTGGTCTCATCATATCATTTCTCCTGCCTTGATTAATTTATACTCCAGCCTCCGAGATAAACGCAAGGCGAAATATTATTTCTGTCCCGGCAGGGAGGAAAGGTCTGCGGGCGGTCTCCCGGACCGAAATCGAGGATCGGACGGAACCGGTCGGCGTGGGCATTGTCGGTGGGGCGGACGCTGAATGTCCGGAGAATACGCCCGCCGCGATTCGAACGCGGGACCTCTTGCTCCGGAGGCAAGCGCTCTATCCAGCTGAGCTACGGGCGCGAAAAATACCGGGGTGGGAATATAGCAGAACGAACGGACCTGTCAAACTTTAATTCCCCGGCTTTAATTCCCCGGCCGCTCCGGCCGGGGAGGAGACGGTCACAGGCAGGCCGAGAGGATCTCGACGATGGCGGCGGCGGCGCGGCCGTCGCCGTAGGGGTTCGACTTCTCCGACATCTCCCGGTAGGCTCTCGGATCGAAGAGGAGTTCCTCCAGGGCGGCGACGATCCGGTTTTTATCCGAACCGACCAGCCGGCAGGTGCCGGCGGCGACCGCTTCCGGGCGCTCGGTCTTCTCCCGCAGGACCAGGACCGGCTTGCCCAGCGAGGGGGCCTCTTCCTGGACCCCGCCGGAGTCGGAGAGGAGGAGTTCGGCCCGGTTCATCGCGTGGACGAAGTGGAGGTAGTCGAGCGGGTCGGTCAGGAGCACGTTATCCAACCCCTGGAGAATCTCCCCGGCGGGGCCGCGGACGTGGGGGTTGGGGTGGACCGGGTACCAGACCGAGATCTCGGGATGGGCGAGGGCGAACTCCTTCACCGCGGCGAAGATCTCCCGGATCGGCCGGCCGAAATTCTCCCGGCGGTGGCAGGTCATCAAAACGTAGCGGCGGCCTTCCGGGATCGGGCTCCCGGGAGGCGTGGTGGTCTTCAGGGTATAAAAGAGGGCGTCGATGACCGTGTTCCCGGTTACGTAAACCTTCCCCGGATCGGTCCCCTCCTTCAGCAGGTTGTCGGCCGCCCAGCGGGTGGGGGCGAAATGCCAGGCGGCGAGCAGTCCGGCGAGCCGCCGGTTGAACTCCTCCGGGTAGGGGGCGGTGAGATCGAAGGTCCGCAGTCCTGCCTCGACGTGGCCGAAGGGGATCCCGGCGTAGAAGCAGGCCATCGCCGCCGCCATCACGGTGGTGGTGTCGCCCTGGGCGAGGACGGCGTCGGGCCGGCGGCCCCGGAAGTAAGCCTCGAGTTCCTCCAGAACCCGGCAGGTTACCCGGGTCACGGTCTGGTCGGGGACCATTATGTCGAGATCGAGATCGGGGACGATCTTAAAGAGGTTCAAGACCTGGTCGAGCATCCGGCGGTGCTGGCCGGAGGCCATCACGGTCAGTTCGAAGCGGTCGGGAGATTTCTCCAGGGTCTTGATCACCGGGGCCATCTTGACCGCTTCCGGCCGGGTGCCGACTATGACTAATACGTTCTTCTTCACTTTGTTCGTTCCCTATTCCCCATTCCCCTCCCCGCGCAGGAAGCTATAAAGGGCGGCGGCCTCTTTGCCCCGCTCCGGGTCGGTGTAGGCGGCGAAGGCAAAGATCCAAATCTCCGGAAAATAGGGGGCGGCGGCCAGAAACCGGCCGGCGGCGGCGGCCGGCGAGGCGGGACGGGCGGAGAATTCTTCACCGGCCGCGGTGGTCTCCTCGAAGATCTCGACGACCGCCGCCAACCGGGGGCGGGACGTTTCCCCGAAGCGGTCGCGCAGGGCCCGGTAGTAAAGGGGGAGGACGGGAATTTCCGGGTCCCCGCCCCCCTGGCCGTCCTGGACCAGGAGGAGGTCGAAGGAATCCCCGGCCAGTTCGAAGAGGTTGCGGGAGAAGAGACCCGGTTCGGTCCGGCCCCGGCAAAAGGCGCTGACCGAGATCTTCCGGCCGGGGTCGTTCTCTCTTAGCCGGGAAGCCAGGAGGCCGAGATAATCCCCGAGCAGCCCCCTCCGCTCCGGATCGCGCCAGGAGAGGTCGTCGATCTCATCGGGGATATAGTAACCGGTCCAGGAAAGGCGGTCGCCGTAGAGATCGAGAAGCCGCTTCCGGAGCCGGAGGTTGCGGGCGGCGCGGAGGAGGAAATAGTCGCGAAGGACCTGCTCCGGCGCGGTGATCTCGACCCACCAGCCGGGGTCGTGTTCCAGGCCCAGCGCCAGCTCGATGCCGTGGGCTTCGGCGGCGGGGAAGATATGTTCGAGGACCGGGAGATAATCCACCGCCTCTTCCCCTATCCCATCGGCGAGGTACTGGACGATCACCTCGTCGATCCCGGCGGCGTCGATCCGGCTGAAGAGCCCGTCCCACCAGACCCCGTCCCGTTGGGCCAGCTCCCGGTTGAGCTGGATGAAGGTCCCCCGGACGGATACGCTCCCTTCCTCGGCCCGGGCCGGGGTCAGGGTACCGGCCAGGGCCGCGGAGAGGCACACTATGTGGAATAGAGTTTTCATTTCACGAAACTGATCCCGAAGATCCAGCCCGAGAAGTCCCGCTCCTCGAGGCCGTCGGGGTGGAGGGAGAACCGGCCGTAAGTGTAATGGGCGAAGCCGTCGATATACCAGCCCCCGGTGGTGTATCGACCCTCCCCGGCCAGGAGCCGGAGGTTGGCCCCCAACCCGGCCAGGTAGTAGGTCCCCCGCCCGTCGGGGTCGTCGGACTGGAAGCGGGCCACCCCCATCGCCTGGGGGACGGTCAGGGTAAGGAGCCGGGTCAGGGAGAAGGAAGGACCGAGCCGGCCGTCGAGATAATAGATCCAGCGGCGCGGCGACTCCAGGTAGTAGGAAACCTCTCCGTAGAGCCTCCCCCCGAGCCAAACCGGGGTTTCCTTCTCCGGCCGCTCCCCGAACTCCAGGGAGAGCATATTCCGCCAGAGCCAGTTGTTTTCCGAGTTGTCCCCGATCTTGAAGAGCCGCTCGAAGGAGAGGTTGTAATTGAACTGCTTGAACGGCTTGATCAGGACCCCGGCTCCGCCCTGGTAGGAGTCGGGTTCGAGGCGGTAGGAGCGGCGCTTGAAGTTGGCCAGCCCCCTCAGGAAGAAATCCACGGTCTTCTCGTCCCGGAACCCGATCACCGGCGGCCGGTAGCCGATCAACGCCCCGGCCTGGGAAGCCAGGGCCCCGTCGATGGTGTCGGCGAAGGGTTCGGTCACGGTATCGTCCAGTTCCGTCCTCGAAGCGTAGAGCTGGAGCGACCAGGTCTTGTCCACCTTGGTGTATTCTTCCTTCATCAGCAATTGGTCCCGCCGGTACTCTTCGGCCGGTCCATCGGGCAGAAGAGGGATGACAGCGGCCTGGAGGTCGATCGCGGCCCGGAACCCCTCCCGGGCGGCCGGGTTCTCGTTCCCCTTCATCCCCTGGTAACCGTATTCCATCAGGGTATCGACGTCGTAGCGGTAATATTCGAGCGAACGCTCCAGGGCCTCCAGTCCTCGGTCGTACTCCCCCAGCTTCCCGTAAACTGTCCCCAGGTTGCCCCAGAGGGCGGCCGGGGGGGCGGGCGAGGTCTCGAGCAGCCGTTCGAAGTCATCCCGGGCGGCTTCTTCCTCCTCGAGCTTCAGGTAGGTCACACCCCGACCGAAGAGGGCCGCCGGGTAATCGGGGATCTCCTTGAGCGACCGGGAAAAAGCCTCCTCCGACTCCGGGTACTCTTCGAGGGCGAAGCGGGAGAGCCCCATCGCTTCGGCCAAATCGCCCCGGAAGAAACGCTCCTCCGGGGTGTCGCCGGCCGGAAGCGGGATCGCCTCCAGTTCCTTGAGGGCTTCGGAGTGTCGCCCGAGCCGGGCCAGGGCCCGGGCCCGGACCAGCCGCAATTCCCGGGAATCCTCCCCTTCCGGGATCCGGTCGATCTCGGCGATGGCCTGCGGGTAGAGCCCCTGGTCGAAGTAGAGATAGGCCAGGGTCGCGTAAAGTTCCCGCCGGCCGCCGGGGTCGGGGAGATCGCCGGAATCGATCCGCTCCAGGAAGTGAAGGGCCAGACCGGGCTGCCCGGTCCGGTAGAAGGCGTTGCCGAGCAGCCAGAGCGAGCCGGCCGACAGGTCGTCCCGGGGGGCCAGCCGTTCGATCACCGCCCCGTACTCTTCCATCCGGTATTCCAGCCCCGCCAGCAGTTCGTCCCTTTCTTCCCCGGCGATTCCGGCGGCCCCGGCCCGTTCGATCCAGCCGGCGGCGGAGGGGTAGTCCCCCAGCCGATCGGCCGCCGCGGCCGCCTCAAGCATAAACCGGGGGTCATCGGTCTCCCCGGCCAGCTCGGCCGCCGACTGGTAGTACTCCCGGTCGCGGTCGAGGTGCTTATAGGCGTAAAGGAGGGAGGAGCGGAGGAGGAGCGCTTCCTCCTCATCCGGGCCGGACTCCAGGCCACGCTCGAAGGCCTCCCGGGCCTCTTCCCATTCCCCCCGCCCGGCCCGGCACTGGCCGACCGACAGCCAGGCCGACCCGGAGGAAATCAGCTCCGGGGCCCGGAGGAGGAGCTCTTCCGCCGCGGCGCAGTCCCCGGTCTCGGTCAGGAGCTGGACCAGGTGCCGGTAGGCCGGCTCCAGCTTCTCCCGGTCCTCCCCGAGCAGCGGAAGGACCGCCCGCCACTCGGCCAGGGCCAGGGCCTTTTCCCCGGACTTCTCGAAGAGAATCGCCCGGAGCAGCCGCGGGCGGGGATAGTCGGGGAAGAGCTCAATCAGCCGGGCGGTCTGGTCGAGCGCCTCGGCCAACCGGCCTTCCCGCTCGTAGAGGCGGATCAGGATGACGGCGGGACGGGAATCGTAAGGGTCGACCCGGACGGCCTCCTCGAGGTCGGGGATGGCGGCCGGGTAGTCGTCTTCGGCGATCGCCTTCTCCGCCCGGTTGAGGAGGGTCTCGACCTCGAAGCGGACCCGCTGCCGTTCGACCACCCCCCGCCGCCCGGCCGCCGGGTGGACGGGGAACTCCTCTTCTCCCCGGACGCCGGGGGAGACCAGGACCGGGAGAGAGAGAAAGAGCAGCGGCGCGATCAGCCAACGGACGGCTTTCACTTCTCCCCTCCCCCGGCGTCTTCCTCCCGCTGCTCCTGGAGCGCCTTGCGGAGGTCGTCGACCTCGAGTTCCCCGGAGTCGACCAGGATGTCGCCCAGTCGCTTCCCGGACCTTTTCTGATCCTCCAGGGCTGATTCCAGCTGGTCGGCCCGGACCAGCCGCATCTCGAGGAGGATATCCCCCAGCCGCTTGTGGTAACGGCGCATCTGCTCCTCGGTCGGGAAGGCGTGGGCGGTCTTCCCCCACTCGGGGACGGTCCCGGTCCGCCGGGCGTGGATATAGCGCTTCAGGGCCAGCCAGGTGGCGCAGAAGTTGATGATGTTGCCCCAGAAGAGCCGGGGAACCGCCATCACCCCGTGGAGCGGTCCGTAGATCTTCCAGGAAGCGTAGATCCGGTTGGCGATCCGCCAGAGGAAGATAAAGAGGACCAGGTAGACCAGGTAGGCGTAGATCTCGCCCCTTTCGATCAGGGGCGGAAGGTAGAGGTCGGTCCAGGAGTTGATCACCATCCCAGCCAGCCAGAAGACGATCAGGATATAGCCGAGGGCCACCACCAGGTTGCTCAGGGCGGCCTTCCGGTCGCGGAAGATAAAGTAATTCGTCCCCAGTTTTCCCTTGCAGCCGTAAGAACATCCCTGGAGCGAGATCCCCATAATCCAGCGCGACTTCTGGCGGACGCTGGTCCGGAAACCGGAGGGAAAGAACTCCCGGGTGGCGATCGGGGCCCGGGAATTCAGGGAGGGGTCGATCCCCGCCTCCTGCTGGAGGAAGATTTTCTTTCCGGGGAAGTCCTGGAGCCGCAACCCCATCAGGTAGTCCTCGGTAACCGAGGAGATATCGAAGACCTGGTTCTCCCGCTCGGCGGCGATATGGTCGAGACACCGGCGGCTCAGGGCTGTCCCCACCCCAGCCGAGGGCAGGGCCCCGGCGATCAGTTCCCTCACCCGCATCAGCTTGGTGTGGTTCTCGGCGAACTCGTCCATATAGACTCCGGTGGTAAAGTTCTTCCAGCTGGCGGGGAAGGGGAAGACCGGGACCTGGACGAAGTCGATCCGGGGCATCAGGTAGTTATAGTAGAGCAGCGAGAGGGGATGGATCACGTCCTCGGCGTCGTGCATCAAAAAGATCGCGAACTCCATCCCCTGGTTTTTCTCGAAGACCCGGATCCCCTGGAGAACCCAGTTCAGGCAGTCGGCCTTGTTGGTCGGGCCGGGGGCCGGGGTGGTCACCAGTTCCACCCGGGGGTCCTCCTCCCGGACTTTCTGGACCTCCCTCCGGGTCGCCTCGTCGTTGGGGTAGGTGCCGACGAAGATCCTGAAGTCGCGGTAGATGACGGACTTCAGGGTATGGCGGAGCATCCGACCGATCACCGCCGACTCGTCCCAGGCCGGGACCATAATCGCGATCGGTTTCT
>JAVCCZ010000200.1 GCA_030765265.1 Candidatus Erginobacter occultus | reverse complement strand
TGATCCGCCGGGCCCTTAAGGAGAGCGAGGGCAACATCTCCCGGGCCGCCGAAATCCTGGGGATCGCCCGGGGGACGCTCTACAGCAAGATGAAGAAGCACGGGATAAAATAGCGGGCTTTGCCGGAGCTTAGATTATCGGACGCTGCGGACAGGTCGAAATTCCCCATTCCCCAAACCCTATTCCCCGTACCTTACCTTTACCAGATAAAGACCACACGCGAGGGCGGTGGGGCCGGCTTGTTTGCGGTCCCGGGAATGGAGGATTCCGGAGACCTCCTCCACGGTCAGATTTCCCTTCCCGACCTCCAGAAGCGTCCCCACCAGATTCCGGACCATCCGGTAGAGAAAACCGTCGGCCCGGAATTCCAAGGTCAGGCCGACGTCTTCTTCCTTGACCTCCAGTCGGGTCAGATTCCGGACCGTATCCTTCACCGAACTGCCGGCGGCGGCGAAGGCGGCGAAGTCGTGCCGGCCGGTCAATAACTTCGCGGCGGCCCGCATTTTTTCCCGGTCGAGGGGCGGGGCGACCCGCAGCGCCCGAAAACGGGCCAGGGGGGAACGGACGTTTCGGAGCAGGACCCGGTAACGGTAGATCTTACCCCGGGCCGAGTAGCGGGCGTGGAAATCGGGATCGGCCTCCGCCGCCTCCAGGATAACGATATCGGGGGGGAGATGGGTGTTGGCCCCTTTGAGGATATTCTCCGCCGGGAGGGCGGAGGCGGTCTCGAAGTGGGCGACCTGGCCCAGGGCGTGAACCCCGGCGTCGGTCCGGCCGGCGCCGTGGATCCGAACTTTCTCCCGCAGAACTTCCCCCAGCGCCGCTTCCACCCGGCCCTGGACGGTGTCGGCGTTATTCTGGACCTGCCAGCCGGCGTAACCGGTGCCGTCGTACTCCAGGGTTAACTTGAGCTTGCGCATACCGGGCGGCCCCTTGGGCTTCCGTCGAACGCTTCGGACAGGTCGGACGTGTCCCACTCCCTAAATCAAGCCGTCGGCGATCATCTTTTCCGCGATCTGGACCACGTTGAGGGCGGCCCCTTTACGGATGTTGTCGGCGACGATCCAGAGGTGGAGTCCGTTCTCCACGTAGGGGTCGCGCCGGATCCGGCCGACGAAGACCGGGTCCTGCCCGGAGGCGTCGAGCGGCATCGGATAACGCCCCGCTTCCGGCTCGTCGATCAAGACCACCCCGGGGGCGGCGGAGAAGATCTCTCTCGCCCGCTCCACCGAGATCGGCTTCTCGGTCTCGATGTAGACCGACTCGGCGTGGCCGTTAAAGACCGGGACCCGGACCGCGGTGCAGACGGTCTTGATCGAATCATCGTGGAGCATCTTCCTGGTCTCCCGGTCCATCTTCCACTCCTCGGTGGTGAAACCGAACTCCTTGAACCCGCCGATCTGGGGGAGGACGTTGAAGGCGATCCGGTAGGGATATTCCTCGCACTTCACGTCCTCTTCCCCGGCCAGAACCTGGCGGGCCTGGCGGTCGAGTTCGGCGATCGCCGCCCGGCCGGTCCCGGAGACCGCCTGGTAGGTGGAAGCGATGATCCGCTGCACCCGGCTCTCCCGGTAGAGGGGAGCGACCGCGGTCAGCATCTGGATGGTGGAGCAGTTGGGGCTGGCGATCAGGCCCTTATGGTTTTTCAGGTCCTCGGGGTTGACCTCGGGGATGACCAGGGGAACCTCCGGGTCGAGGCGAAAATCGGCCCCGTTGTCGATCGCCACCGCCCCCCGCTCGATGGCGGGCGGCGCGTAGGTGGCCGAGGCGCCCTTGGAGCCCTCGGTCCCGGCAAAAAAGACAAAGTCGGCGCCGTCGAGTTCCTCCACGGCCGCCGCCCGGACCTGATAGGTCCGCCCGTCGATCTCTTCCTCCCGGGTGGAGCGGGCCAGGATCTTCAGCTCGGAAACCGGGAAATCCCGCTGGTGAATGACTTTCAGCATCTCCGCCCCCACAGCGCCGATGCCGACCAGTACGACATTGTACTTCTTGGACATAATATTTCTTTTCTCCATCAGTTATTATTAATCGCTATCGGTATCGAAGCCGGACTTTCGATAGCGATCCCGATAGCGATAGCGATTAAGTAAAACTATTCCCGGACAAATCCCGCCACCAGGTCGCCCACCTCTTCGGTGTTGTAGCCCATCTTCCCCGCCGAGAGGCTTTCCAGCTTCCCGCAGGTCCTGACGATCGCTTCTTCCATCGCCGCCGCGGCCGTCTCCTGGCCGAGGAAGTCGAGCATCATCTGGCCGGCGGCGATCGCCGCCAGGGGGTTGATCTTCTTCTGGCCGGTGTACTTGGGCGCGGAGCCGCCGATCGGCTCGAACATCGAGGTGCCCTCGGGGTTGATGTTCCCGCCGGCGGCGATCCCCATCCCCCCCTGGATCATCGCGCCGAGGTCGGTGATGATGTCCCCGAACATATTGTCGGTGACGATCACGTCGAAGTACTCGGGGTTCTTGACCATCCACATACAGGTGGCGTCAACGTGAGCGTAATCCCGCTTGATCTCGGGATAATCCTTGGCCCCGATCTCGTGGAAGGCCCGTTCCCAGAGATCGAAGGCGAAGGTGAGGACATTGGTCTTTCCGCAAAGGGTGAGCATATTCTTCTTACCCCGTTTCCGGGTCAGCTCAAAGGCGTAACGGAGGCAGCGCTCAACCCCAAAGCGGGTGTTGATCGACTCCTGGACCGCCACCTCTTGCGCGCTCCCCTTCTTGAAGACCCCGCCCGCTCCCAGGTAGAGCCCCTCGTTGTTCTCCCGGACGACCACAAAGTCGATATCATCCGGGCCCTTGTCCTTGAGCGGGGTGGCCACGCCGGGATAGAGCTTGACCGGGCGGAGGTTGATGTACTGCTCAAGCTCGAAACGGAGGCGGAGCAAAAGCCCCTTCTCCAGGATCCCCGGCTTGACGTCGGGGTGGCCGATCGCTCCTAAGTAGATGACCGAAAACTTCTTCAGCTCCTCAAGAGCGGCGGCGGGGAGGATCTCACCGGTCTTCAGGTACCGCTCCCCCCCCAGGTCATAATAATGCCAATCGAACTTCAGGCCGAAACGATCGGCCAGGGCGTCCATAACCTTGATCCCCTCCGCGGCCACTTCCGGACCGGTGCCGTCGCCGCCGATAACCGCTATCGGGTAGGTGGTGGTCATAATCTCCTGCTCCTTAAAATAGTTAGTGTCTGAACGAAAACCCCAAAAACCAGGTCATTGCGAGGAGGGACGACGAAGCAATCTGTTTAGTTTGTGATGAGATTGCTTCGTCACTTCGTTCCTCGCAATGACAAAGTCGATGTGATTTAAGGTTTTCGTTCAGACACTAGTTAGTTTTTTTAAATCAAACGGCAGCCGCCGGCTTTAGCCCACGGACTGCCCGGTTAAGTAATTGATCAACCCCCCAGCCCGGATCAAATCCTGCATAAAGGGCGGGACCGGCTGGGACCGGTAAACTTCCCCGGAGCCAAGGTCGGTGACCGTCCCGGTATCGGCGTCAATCTCGATTTCCGCTCCTTCCTCCAGAGCGGCGGCCGCTTGGGGAGATTCGAAGATCGGCAGGCCCATATTGAAGGCATTGCGGTAAAAGATCCGGGCGTAGCCGGCGGCGACCACGGCGGAGATCCCCGCCCCCTTGATCGCCAGCGGGGCGTGCTCACGGGAAGAACCGCAGCCGAAATTCTCCCCGGCGACGATAATATCCCCCGGGGCGACCATCCCGGAGAAGCCGGGACGGATATCCTCCATCAGGTGCTGCCCCATCTCCTCGGGGTCAACGGTCACCAGGTAGCGAGCGGCCAGGATTTCGTCGGTGTTGACGTTATCCCCGAACTTCCAAACTTTTCCGGTAAACTTCATACTTCTCTCCCCATAATCGCTATCGAAGTTAGTTTTCCCGCCCGACCACATCATCGGGATGAACCAGCTCCCCGGCGATTGCCGAAGCCGCCGCCACCGCCGGACCGGAGAGGTAGACCTCGCTCTCCGGGTGACCCATCCGGCCGATGAAGTTGCGGTTGGTGGTCGCCACCGCCCGCTCCCCGGCGGCCAGGATCCCCATATGGCCGCCGAGACAGGGGCCGCAGGTCGGGGTGGAGAAGGCCGCCCCGGCCTCGACGAAGATCTCGACCAGCCCCTCCCGGACCGCCTCCAGGTAGATCTGCTGGGTCCCGGGGAAGATCAGGGTCCGGACCTTAGGCGAGACCTTTCTCCCCTTGAGGACCGACGCCGCCTGGCGGAGGTCCTCGATCCGGCCGTTGGTGCAGGAACCGATCACCGCCTGGTCGATCCTCACCCCCTTCGCCTCCCTCACCGGCCGGACGTTGGAGGGGAGATGGGGATAGGCGACCACCGGCTCGATCCCGGAGACGTCGATCTCGATCGTCTCGGCGTACTCGGCGTCAGGGTCGGAATGGTAGATCGTGTACTCCCGCCGGGCCCGGCCCTTCACGTACTCCTCCGTCACCCGATCGGGGGGGAAGATCCCGGTCTTGGCCCCAGCCTCGATCGCCATATTGGCCATCGTGAACCGGCCGTCCATCGAGAGGTTATCAATCGCCTCTCCGGTAAATTCCATCGCCGCGTAGTTGGCCCCATCGACTCCGATCTTCCCGATCGTGAAGAGGATCAGATCCTTCCCGCCGACCCACTTTTGCCGGGAGCCCCGGTAGAGGAAGCGGATGGTCCGGGGGACCCGGAACCAGGCCTGCCCGCTGATCATCGCCGCGGCCAGGTCGGTGGAACCGACCCCGGTGGAGAAAGCCCCCAGGGCCCCGTAAGTGCAGGTATGGCTGTCGGCCCCGATCGCCAGGTCGCCGGGGAGAACAATCCCCTGCTCGGGTAGGAGGGCGTGCTCGATCCCCATCGTTCCCACGTCGAAAAAATACTTGATCCCCTGCACCCCGGCGAAATCCCGGACCGTCTTGCACTGCTCGGCCGAACGGATATCCTTGTTGGGGGCGAAGTGGTCGCAGACCAGGGCGATCTTTTCCCGGTCAAATACCCGCTCCGTCCCCACCTCCCCGAAGGTCTTAATCGCCAGCGGCGCGGTGATGTCGTTGGCCAGGGCCAGGTCAATACGGGCCATTATGATCTCTCCCGGCCGGACCGACTCTCGGCCGCAGTGGGCGGCCAGGATCTTTTCCGCGATCGTCATTCCCATCTTATCTTCTCCCGTCGGAAAATCCTTAAGAGACATTTCCCGCGATACAATATTATCTGGCAATTGTCCCGCCGGTGACGTTAAGATGCCCCCATCTTTGCTCCGGGGTAGAGACGGGTTCTTTCCCGGCGGGCTTACCCGGAGGGTGATGGATTATAGCCGCCAAACTCCTGAATTCAATCTTTTTTCCGCCCTTTGCCCGATGCGCCGCGCCATCTTCACCATTCTGATCTTGCTTCCGCTTTCGGCATTCCCGGCGAAATCCGGCGAAATCCGGCAGGAACTGCTGGGGGGGACGTACCTGTCCACGCTCCGGAACCTGAAGACCGAGGGGGCCACTCTGGCTTACCGGATCGCCTTTCTCTCCGAACCCGGACAGGAGTTCTCTCTTTTCTACCCCGGGCCGCTGTCCTGGGGTTTCGAAGCCCGGGGAGGATGGCTCTGGAAGCCGCGGGATACCGGGGAGGCCGCCCTCCTGCTCAATCTCTCTTACGATCTCGACCTGGGCCGGGGGACCGGCGTCTTCTTCCTGGTCGGGGCCGGGGGAAGTTACTCGGGGGCGAATTACGACAACGTGGCCCGGCACTTCAACTTTACCGAGCGGGCCGGCCTCGGTGGCCGGTTCGGCCGGTGCCTCGTCCAGATCTCCTACGAGCACCGTTCCAACGGGGGCCTCTGGTCCCCCAACCGGGGGATCGACCTGATCACCGCCGAGGCCGGGATCGAATTTTAAATTTCTCAGAACGGAAACGACAACCGGGAGAAACCGATGAAACAATCCCCCACCCTGAAAAAAGGCGAAGTCCTCCTCCGGGGACCGTTCTTCGCCCTCCGCCGCTGCCGGGTCGGCTACCCCAACGGCGAGGAGAAGGAACGGATCATCCTCGAACACCCGGGGGCGGCTGCCGCCATCCCCCTCCTGCCCGGAAACCGGGTCTTGATGGTGAGACAGTACCGGGCGGCGGCCGGGCGGCTCACGCTGGAGATCCCGGCCGGAAAGCTCGAACCCGGCGAGACGCCGGAAGAGTCGATCCGCCGGGAACTGGTCGAGGAAACGGGATACCGGGCCGGGAGACTAAAACACTTGAGGAGCTACTACCCCTCGCTGGGGATCAGCGACGAGATCATCCACATCTTCCAAGCCAACGACCTGGCCCCGGCCGGAGAACCTTCCGGCGACGAGACCGGCCTGGAGACGGTCATCCTAACCCTGGACGAGGTCCGAAAAAAGATCGAGGCCGGCGAGATCCTCGACAGCAAGACCATCATCGCCGTCCGGGAGCTGGACGCGGCGCAATCAGAACAAGTGAAGAGCAAAGAGGAGCCGGGCGAGTAGCCGGTGAACTGATTCACCCGCGGCGCGAGGCCGCGGAGGTCTTCCATTCCCTATTCCCTATTCCCCATTCCCCACATTTCGGACCAGGGCGACTTCCTGGCAGTCGGGGAAGTGGGGGCAGTGGATGCAGTCCTTCCAGACCTTCTGGGGGAGGTCGTCCTTCTCGATCCGGGCGAAGCCGAGCTTGAGGAAGAAGTCCGGGGTGAACGAGAGGGTGAAGACCCGGGGGACCCTCAGCCGGGCGGACTCCTTGAGGCAGTCCTCGACCAGCTCCCGCCCCCAGCCTTTTCCCCGCAGGTCCCGGGCCACCGCCAGGGTCCGGACCTCGGCCAGGTCCGCCCAGCAGACCTGGAGCGCCGCGCATCCCAGCACCTTCCCCTCCTCGACGATCACCCGGAAATCCCGGATCCGCTCGTAGATCGAGGAGAGGGAACGGGGGAGCATCAGACCCTGGGCGGCGTACTTGTTGACCATTGCCCGGATCCCCTCGGCGTCGGAGATGTAGGCCGGACGGAGAAAGGGAGCCGATTCCCGGCCCTCGACGAATTCGCTCATCAGATTATTCCTTCTTGATCTTCCAAGTCTCTATTCTTCTATCACCACCCGGGTGCCCCGGGGGAGGAAGTTGAAGAGTTCCTCGACTTCCTCGTTCCGCATCCTCACGCAGCCGGCGCTGGACTGGGTCCCGACCGTCTCCGGCTGGGTGGTGCCGTGGATACCGTAGTCGGCGTGGGGATCTTCGAACCCCATCCAGCGGGTCCCGAGGATATTCCGTTCGTCGGTGGGGGGGATCACCTCACCCGGGGTAATCCAGGGCGGATCGACCAGCTTGGTGACGATGGTGAATTCCCCTACCGGGCTGCAGTTGTCCCGCCCGGTCCCCACCGAGTATTCCTTGAAGAACTCCCCCCCGTAGAACAGGGTCAGGATGTTCTTCGACTTACTGACCCGGACCGAGAAGGTCTCGGCCGGGAGCCTCAG
>JAVCCZ010000182.1 GCA_030765265.1 Candidatus Erginobacter occultus | reverse complement strand
TGACGCCGTCGGTGTAAACGACGAAGCGGTCGCCGGGGATGTCACTTACAGTAGCACGACAGGCGGCCGGATTGAAAGGGCATTGCGCCGGGCGGGTAGAAAAATATCGGCCCGCCGGGGGCGGAAGAATTGAGCGTTGCCGGGGCGGGGCAAAAATGTCAATATTCAATGACTGGCACCTTTTTTTGGAGATGCTTTTATGAATAGTTTCTTCAATCCGTTCAACAAGGAAAGTCGGCGCCGGCTTCTGGCCGCCGCCCGGATCGAGACCATCCCGGCGGGGCGGTGTTCATTATCCGGCTCCCGCGCGCCGCCGGATAATTCATCCCCTAACCGGCGCAATATTTCGCCCTGAATTCCCGGGTGATCCGGGCGAGGCGGACGTCGAGGAAGGAATAGACCTTCTCCTCGATCTCCTCCCCCACCCCCCCGTAGAAGGCTTCGGCCACCGCGCCGGTGATACAGGCCAGGGTGTCGGTGTCGCCGCCTAAGGAAACCGCGGTCCGGATCGCGTCCTCGAAATCGCTCGATTCCAGGAAAGCGATTAACGCCTCCGGCACCGTCTCCTGGCAGGATTCGTTGAAGGAATATCCCGGCCGGATCTCATCGACCGTCCGGCCCAGATCGTAGCCGAACTCCTCCTCGATGTACTTCCGGATCGCCGCCTTCGGCTCCCCCCGGCGGGCCAGAAGGACCGCCGCCGCCGTCGCCTGCCCCCCCTTGATCCCCTCGGGGTGGTTGTGGGTGATCCCGGTGAACTCCTTCGCCTGGCTCAGAACCGTCTCCAGGTCCCGGCAGGCCCAGCCGGCCGGGCTGATCCGCATCGCCGCACCGTTGCCCCAGCTGTTGTAGGGCCGGTCGTCGCCGGAGATGGCCCAGGCCATAAAGCTCCCCCCGTATCCCCCGCCCGGGTAGAGCCGGGCGAACTCCTTGAGGTTCTCCGTGTAAGGGGTCCCGGTGAGGATGGTATCGGCCAGGGCGACGGTGAGGATCGAGTCGTCGGTAAAGAAGCAGTCCTCCCGGAAGAGGGGAAACTCCTTGGTCTTGATGTTGTTCCACTCGTAAACCGACCCGATAATATCCCCCGCCAGCGCTCCGATCATCTTCTCTCTCCTGATTTTCCGGTTTACCGGCAGCCAGGGAAGGCGTCCACCCACTGGATCCTGTAGTCCGGGAAGGCCTCGACGATCTCGACCTTCCAGTCGGGGTGGGCGGCGACGATCTGCCACTTCCCGGGCCCGTCGGGGAAGGCTTCGACCCGCTGGACCCGGATGTCGGGGGAGGCTTCGACCACCTGGACCTTGACGTCGCCGAAAGCCTCGACGACCTGGACCCGCCCGTAAAGCCGGCACCGGTCGGGAACCTTGCGCCCTCCTCCCACCGCCGAAAATGCGCCGAGCGCCAGAAGGGAAACCGAAAGCAGGCGGCGCAGGGTCATACCGATTGTTCCCTATCCGGGGAATCGGACGGCGGAGATTGGCGGTTGCGGCTTTTCTCCGCCTCCGCCCGGAGCTCGGCCCTCCGCTGGGCCTTCTGGCGGACGGTCTGGTCGGACATCGCCGCGCCGAGGGCCCGGCTCAGTTCCAGGTTCAATTTCGCCGGTTTCTCCGGTTCTTTTTTCGTCATCGGGAAGATCCTCCATCCGGGTCTTAAAGCCGGAAAAGATTTTACCCCCGGCCCGGGTTTTTCCCAAGTCCAATCCGCCCGGCCCCGGAGATATCCGGACACCGGGCAGGCAGGTTTTATTACCTTGCCCCGGAGATGCCATTCTGCTGAAATAAGACAAAGGGGGCAGTCATCAGATGAGTACCGATATCGAACGGAACTTCGGCGAACAGCCGATCGCCGGGATAATGCGGGAACATAACCTCCGGTCCCACGACCTGGTCGCGGCCTCGACGGAACAGATCACCCATAAGATGGTCTCCCGGGCCTGCAAGGGCCGGAGACTGACCCCCAAGGTCCAGGCCAAGATCGGCGCCGCCCTCTCCCGGGCCGCCGGCCGGGAGTACGCCCCCCAGGAACTCTTCACCTACTGATGACTATGAAACCGGGGTTCGGCCCCGATTACCGCCAACCACGGGAGACATCGGATATGAAACTTCACACGGCAGTGGTGCTGCTGCTCGCGGTGGCGGTCGCCGCTTTCGCCGCCCTGAACTGGAACACCTTTATCAGCCCCACCGAACTCTCGCTCGGGGTGACCGCGGTCCGCGCCTCCCTGGGCCTGGTGATGCTCGGGCTGGTCGCCGCCCTGGCGATCATCTTCCTCGCCTTCGCGGTCAGCCTCCAGGCCGCGGCGCTCAAGGAAAGCCGCCGCCAGGCGGCCGAGCTCCGGGCCGCCCAGGAACTGGCCGAGAAGGCCGAGGCCTCGCGCTACACCCGGCTCCACAAATTCCTGGAAGGGGAGCTGGCCCGGCAGGCCCGCCTGATCGAGGAGAACCAGGCCGCGGCGCTGACCCGGGTCGAGCGGCTTGAGCTCGAGTTGCGGACCCTGATCGAGCAGTCCGGCAACACCCTGGCCGCCTACTTCGGCGAATACGAGGACCGGCTGGAGAAAACCCTTCCGGAATCCCCGGGAGAGAATACTTAACTCTCCGCAGCGCGTGCCCGGGAACCGGGGCCAAGATCAGCGGACGTGGGCCCGGCAGACCCGGCGGAAATGGTAGCCGTAGATGGAGAGGATCACGGCCTCGGGGAGAAGCCGGGGGCAGTGGAACTGGGTCCAGATCAGCAGCTTCCAGTAGTGGAACCGCTCCCGGCCGATAATGCCGAGCCGGTAGAACGAGCGCGCCAGGGCCAGGATGTGGGAAAACTCCAGGTGACCCCGGACGGAAGGCGTTTTGTACTCGGTGAGAAATGTCCTCAGCCGCCGGTAGAAGTGCTCGGGGGAATAGATGTGATCGAGGATCTGGCGGTAACCGGTCTTCAACGCGTCCAGGCTCATCGTGGGGATGATGTTGGTCGTCCCGTCCACGTTGTCGCCCGAGAAATCCTCGTCCCGCAGGCGGCCTTCTTTCTTCAGCCGCTCGTAGAGCCGGGTCCCGGCCGGGGCCTGGAGGAGGCCGACCATCGCCGTCACGATCCCGGTCTTCTGGATGAAGTCGATCTGCCGCTGGAAGATCGAGGGCTGGTCGTGGTCGAAGCCGACGATGAACCCGCCCTGCACCTGCAGCCCGGACCGATGGAGACGCTTCACGTCCTCGACCAGGTCGCGCTCCTCGTTCTGGCCCTTGCCGCACTCGGCCAGGCAGACGTTGTCCGGCGTCTCGATCCCGATGAAGACCTTGCTGAAACCGGCGGCCGCCATCATATCCATCAGCTCCTGGTCGTCGGCCAGGTTGATCGAGGCTTCGGTGAAGAAGATGTTGCCGGACTTTCCCTTCCGCCAGTCGATCAGGGCCGGGAGGAGATCGATCTTTAAAAACTGCTTGTTCCCGATGAAATTGTCGTCGACGAAGAAGACGTCGCCCCGCCACCCCCGGTCGTAGAGGACGTCGAGCTCGGCGATGATCTGCCGCGACGACTTGATCCGGAACCGTTTCCCGAGCAGGGCGGTGATATTGCAGAAATCACAGTTGAACGGGCAGCCCCGCGAGAACTGGATGCTCATCGAGGCGTAGCGCTTTAAGTTCAGCAGCTCCCAGCGGGGCGGGGGCGAATTCTCCATCTCGGCGAATTCGCCGGAGGAATAGACCCGCTTCGCGCGGCCCCGCGCCAGGTCTTCGAGGAAGGGCGGCAGCGTCAGTTCCGCCTCGTTGAGGACGAAGTGATCGACGTCCTCGAACTGCTCGTGTTCGCTGGTGAAGAGGGGGCCGCCGGCCACCACCCGCACCCCGGCCGCCTTGAGCCGGGCGGCGATCCGCCGGGCCGGTTCACGCTGGACGGTCATCGCGCTGATGAAGGCGCAGTCCGCCCACTTCAGGTCTTTTTCCTTGAGCTTTTGCGCGTTGGTGTCCACCAGGCGGACCGGCCATTCGGGCGGCAGCTGGGCGGCCACGGTCAGCAGACCCAGCGGCGGGAGCGCCGCCCGCTTGCCCACGAACTTCAGCGCGTGTTTGAAACTCCAGAACGTGTCCGGGAATTCGGGATAAATCAAAAGAATATTCATAACCACTTTCCTTGCTTTCTTTTGGCGCCTGGCGATTGCACTTCCGGCCGGGACAGCGCCCTAACCCGATCCGGATTTCCGTTGGTTTAGAAGGTTTCATTATACCCCGGGGAAGAGCAAAGTCAAACATTAATTGGACCCGCCCGGCCAGGGGGGTAAAGAAGGCGACCGGGATTTCAGAAAAACGGATTGATATACCAATGCTTATGCCGTATTATTATTAACGAGGTGACGCTATGTTAAAATCTTTAGAAGCCAGAATCGAAACGAACGGAGAGGTACGCCTGCTCGAACCGGTTCAGGTCGGGCACGCGTGCCGCGCCATCGTGACTATTATTGAAGAACCCGGTATCCCGGGAACAGCCTTGCTCAGCCAGGATGCGCTGGCGCGGGATTGGGACCGGCCGGAGGAGGACAAGGCGTGGTCTCACCTGCAGTAGGTTCCGTAGTCTCAGTCAGATTCCCGTTCTCCGACCTTTCCGCCAGTAAGCTCCGTCCCGCGGTCGTACTGGCGGGAGTCGAACGGGATGACTAGATTCTCTGCCAACTCTTCGCTGATACAGGACGTTCCGGGCCAACTCACTCAAGCAAAACTCACCGCCGTCGTGGATGCCGTCGTCGCCATCCTCCGTCCGGAGAAGGACGGAACGGATAATTAACCCCAAAATCCCGTCAGGGGGACGGGAGGGTCAGCGGCCAGAAAGGCAGGTTTCGGGCCACGCCGTAGGCGAGGATAACCGAGAGCACCGCCCAGGGCACCCAGCTCCGGTAGGCCCAGGCCGGCTTGAGCAAGAGCGCCCCGATCAGGGGGATCGCCGCCAACGCCAGCGGATTCAGGGAGAAAGCGGCCGCCGGACGGCCGCGCAGCAGCTGGTGGACCGCCCGCAGCGATCCGCAGCCGGGACAGTGCAGGCCGGTCAGGTGATGAAAAGGGCAGGGAGGGAAGACTTCGGCGCCGGCCGGGTTAAAGCTGTACAACGCAACCACGATCCCGGCGAGGAGGAGGCCGGCGACGGCGCGGACGGCCCAACGCTGGCGATCGCCCGGTTTCATCCTCTACCTGGACATTGATACACTGGATATACCGAACAAGACAGTGAACAGCAGGTAGGGGATGACCAAAGCCAGACCCACGCCGAACGACCACCAGCACCACATCCTGGCTTTGCGCGACGTCTCCCACGCCCCCTGGAAATCCCCGGCCTCCAGCTTGGAGTTGACCTGCGCCGCGTAGACGATGGCCGGGATCCCCAGGGGCATACAGCAGAGCACGGTCACGATGATGGACTGGGCGAGGTAGTTCGGGATCTTCTCCACCTTCTGCAGTTCGTAGTCGCCCGATTGAAGAGCCTCCCCGCATTGCCCGCACCTCAAGGCATTCTCGTCGTTGGACGTTCCGCATCTCCGGCAGTACATAGTTGCCTCCTTATCGGGTTTTGCCGTTTACGTCTATGCCACCGCCAGGTGTTGTCATCGTTCTCGGCGCCGCATTGCCGGCAGTACCCTAGTCCTCTCCATTCTCCCCCGGCGAGGAGACGCAAGAATTCACCGCCGGTTCGGGCCGGAAGTGGTCCCAACGGCAATCTCGCAATGTTTATTACTACCGTACAATTATTCTCCTGCCCGGGTCAATATTACTCTGAAATTTCGGCGGGATCACTTTATCCGGGGTGGAGCTTAGCCTCCCGGACCGTCCGTCCGGATTTTTCGCTTGCCTTCTTCACGTTTTACAGCAATAATGTCATCCGTAATCTTGCTCTCTAAACGGGGGAGGCGCCGGAAAGGCGTCAATGCGATTTCTTGTCAACTGGAGGAAAGCGCATACTGTTACCCTGCGGTTAACCGGTTGTCCGGAGAAAGGAGACAGAGATGGAACAGGATAGAGTGCAGCCTTCAGCTTCAACAGTCGCCGCTCCCGCGGCGGGAACCCTCAAGTCTCATCGGGGAGGCGTGGTTCTGACCCTCGGCATCCTGGGCTTGGTCGTCTGCTTCATCTGCGGCATCATCGCCTGGGTGATGGGCAACAAGGATCTCCAGGAGATGGACCGGGGTTTGATGGATCCGGCCGGAAAAGGTTTAACCCAGGCCGGACGGATATGCGGGATGGTCAGTGTTATCCTGGCTATCCTGGGAACCCTGGTTTTTATCATCGTTACCCTGGCCACCGCGGCCGCGTGAGCTCACGCCGGCCGGTGAGTTTCAAGTTGGAACGGGTCTCGCGCCGGCCGTCCTACCCGCCCTGGGCCGTGACGCTGGTGCTCATCTGGCTGGCGCTCCTGGGCGCGGCGGAATTGGTCGGCAAGTTGCGAGAGACACCGGTTATTCTCTGCCCCTTCCGCGCCCTCACCTCTATCCCCTGTCCCACCTGCGGAACGACCTCAATGGTTTGGGCGCTGCTGGCCGGCCGCCCGGTCGACGCCTTTTTCTGTAATCCGTTGATGGCGGTTCTCGGACTTATTGTCGCCGGAGTTCTGTTGCTGAGAATACTTTTTGCCCGGCGTCTGGTAATTCAGCGTTCAGCGGCCAAAACGGAAAATAATTGCTCCCCCGGCCGGTTATCCGGGGGAGCGGCCGGGAAGCACCTGACGGGACGACTGTTCCCGGACAAGTTCCGGCCGAACCTTACGGGTGGTGGAAATGAGCTGGGAAGAAGACAATAAGTATCTGAATCTGCTGTCGATGTTCCATTACATCCTTGCCGGCATCACGGCTCTCTTCGCGTGTCTCCCGATAATACACGTCGTCATCGGGATACTTATGCTCTCCGGTAAGTTTGCCCAGGACAGCGGCGGCGCCGACCCGCCCCGGATCGTGGGTATGATGTTTTTGGTTATGGGGTTGCTGTTCATTATCCTGGGCTGGGGATTGGCGATCTGTCTGTTTATTGCCGGAAGAAAACTCAAGAATCGCCGGAACAGGATCTTCTGTCTGGTGGTCGCCGGAATCGAATGCGTCTTTATGCCCCTGGGAACGGTCCTCGGCGTCTTCACGCTGATAGTACTGAGCAAGGACTCGGTAAAAGAAATCTTCGACCGGCAGTGAATTCTACCTCGTCACCGGGAGGTCGTCCTCCCGGCCGAAGTAGGCCCGGGTGATCCCCCGGACGGCCCAGAGGCCGTCGCCGTCGCGGAAGATCGCGGCTTCGTCGCCGCCCCCCCTACCCCGCCCGGCCCACAAGTCAACCCCTGGGGACGGGGAACAACCTGTCCCGAACTTGTCGAGGGAACGGGAGAGGGGGGTTGGCTGCTATCCCGGCGAAGCCGGAGGGCGAGAAGCAGGAGCACGACCGCGCCCAGGAAACTCTGCGAGAGGAGCGCGCGCAAAATCCAGACCCGGTCGAGCGCGGAGGCCGCGAGCGGTCGGATCACGTCGATCCCCTGAACGGCCGTCAGGCCGTAGCCGACGGCGAGAAGGATATAAATTCCGGGCCCTGCTTCCCGGGATCGCAGCACGCCGTCGAAGAGACAATACAGCGGCAGCAGCAGCCAGGTATAATAGTGGTACCAGGTGCTCGGCGAGGCCAGAAGCATCACGAAGATCACCAGCGTCAGGTCGAGGTCCTGCGCCGCGGCGGGATCGATTGTCTTCTCCGGCCGGCGGCGAATCACCCGGAGCACCGCAAAGATCATAACGAACGCCAGAATCAGCCGCAGAGACGTCAGCCAGAAAAGAGTGGGCGTGTTTTCCCAGACGTTGACATCGCCGTATGGGAAAATATGGAGGAGAAACCCGTTGATGGACTGGTTATTGAAGGCCGCGATGCCGCCGCTCCCCAGCTCTCCCCGGACCATTTCGAAGTAAGCCAGGTTCCCCTCCCAACCGACGGTGAAAAGGCTTAAGGCGAAAAGAAGCAAGCAGCTCAAGGCCGCGCCCGCCACCAGTCTCCAGTTCCTCCGCCAGATGAAGTAGGGAATAAAGATCGCGGGGTAGAATTTCAGCGGCACAATCAGGCCGAGGGCCAGGCCGGAGAGCAGATTCCGTTTCTTCTTCAGCAGGAAGTAACTCAGGCAGAAGCAGGAAAATATCAGGACCGAGACGTTGCCGTGCCACAGGTTGTCGAGAACGGGCTGGAAGGTCAGCCCCAGGAAGATAAAGAGCGCCGTCCGCAGGAAGACGGCGCTCCGGTCGCCGTTTCCGGGTCGGGCCCGGATCAGCAACCCGATGCCGAGGACTATCAGCACGGCATTGACGAGGAGCCAGACCCGGGCGGCCGCCGGGAACGAGAGTCCGGCCAGGGGGCGGAAAATCCAGACATAGGCCGGGAGGTAAATCCAGCGTAGGCCTAGGGGAGAATCGGGAAAGAAGTATTGGTGGAATGTATCCAGGAACGGCCCGGTCTTGGCCTCGAAGCCTCCGGTAGAGGCGTAATCGGTCAGCGGCTTCCAGTCCCCGGCGGCCGCGAGTTGCCCGGCGACGTGGTAGGGCAGGAAATCTATCCCGAAGACCGGGTCGTTGATGGTGTCCAGTCCGTAATAGAAAAAGAACGCGGCCGCGAAGGCGATCAACAGGACTGCCGTCAGCCTGACGGCTCGGCCGCCGGTTTCTCCGAACATCGCTTTTTCCGATCCTGACTTCATCATTTCGGGGACAGAACGCTTAATTGCCGGGGGCAGGAATTCTCCGCGGAAACCGGGAGGAATTAAGTATTGTGTCCCCGGAATTACCAGAAGGTTGGTTCATTTTCGACGGATTTTTCTGCCCGGAGAACCGCATAATACGAATCTCCATCCCCGGCTTCCCATCAGGCGATGAACTTCGGCGAGCAGGGCGGGGATTTTTTGAACCTCGTCAATAACAATCCAGGAATCCCCGGAAAGGTTGCCGGCCATTGCCTCCAATCTGCCGGGTGCTTGAGAGAGTTCGAGATAGAGGGAAGAATCCAGGAGGTCGGAAAAAACCGCTGTTTTGTAAAAATACAATACATTTTTACAAAATGAATATATTAAATGCAGATGGGGAATAATCCCCGGTTTACTACTATCCCCCTCCCGTCTACTACGTCCCGGTTTACCGGTAGCAAAGCATAACCCGCCCCCGGCCCCGGATCTTGCCGGGGCCGGAGCGCAAGTTCAAGAGCTACCCCCACCGGCACGCGCAATTCAATGGGGTCAACGGGCAGGTTTGCTTCCGGATCTCAGGTACTCTTCCCTGACTCCGAGCGTCTCGACCAGGCGCCGGGCCATCGCCGCGGAGATGGGGCGGCGGCCGTTCTCGTAATCGCTGACCATATTCTGGCGGATCTCCAGCTTCCCGGCGAGTTCGGCCTGGGTCAGGCCGGCCTTCAGGCGGGCGCCGGCCAGAAGGTTGCCGACGCGGTTCTTCTCCATCTCCTCCCAGTAGCCGGTGCTTTCGATCGAGACCATCTCGTCTTCGGTCCCCTCGGCCAGAACGGCCAGATCGTACTTCTTCC
>JAVCCZ010000199.1 GCA_030765265.1 Candidatus Erginobacter occultus | reverse complement strand
AAAATAGCCACGGGCGTCAGCCCGTGGAGACCCTCGCGCAACAATAATTCGGAGCCCCCGCAGGGGGCGATACACAAATAGCCACGGGCGCAAGCCCGTGGAGACCCTCGCGCAACAATAATTCGGAGCCCCCGCAGGGGGCGATACAAAAATAGCCACGGGCGCAAGCCCGTGGATAAGAATTCGCAAAATCCTATAATGAGCCCCCGCAGGGGGCGACACAAAAATTATCACGGGCGCTTCGCGGATTCGGATTCAGCCGGGGAGCCCGTAGACTGGACTTTTCGCGTTGACGATGGTGATTCGACGGAGAAATCAATTATGAAAAATACCGATATGAAGATGCACGTCCGGGGCCGGTCGCTCTTTATCGACGATATCCCCACCCCGGCCAACCTCCTCCACGCGGTGCTCTTCACCTCCCCGGTGGCGAAAGGCACAATCAAGCGGCTCGACGTCGCCGCCGCCCGGAAGGCGAAGAACGTGGCCGCGGTCTTTACCCACCTCGACGTCCCGGGCAAGAACCAGATCGGGCACATCATCGAAGACCAGCCCTTCCTGGCCGAGGATGAACTTATGTATATCGGGCAGCCGATCGCCCTGGTGGTGGCCGAGACCCGGCGGGCCGCCCGGGCCGCCTGCAAGCTGATCGAGCTGGAGGTCGAACCCGGCGAGCCGGTCTTCGACCCCCGGGAGGCTTACCGGCGGGGGTTGATCCACGGGAAGAAGAGGATCCAGGTCAGCGGGGACACCGAACAAGCCTTTAAGGAATGCCGGCACGTCATCGAGGGGAGCACCGCCAGCGGGCCCCAGGAGCACTACTACTTTGAGACCCATCGGGCCCTGGCCCTCCCGGTCGAGGACGACACCCTGAAGGTGATCGCCAGTTCCCAGTCGCCGGGGGCCTATCACCATCACATCGCCGAGATCCTCGACATCCCCCAGCATAAGATCGAGCTGGAGATCCGCCGGATGGGCGGAGCCTTCGGGGGGAAGGAGTCCACCGCCGTCTGGGTGGTGGCCCCGGCCTTCGCCGCGAGACTCCTCGACCGCCCGGTGAAGCTGATCCTCGACCGCAACGACGACATCGCCACCTCCGGCAAGCGCCACGCTTACGTATTCGACTACAAGATCGGTCTCGACGCCGAGGGGCATATCCTGGCCTACGAGGTCGATTTCTACCAGCAGGCCGGGGGTTGCGCCGACATCTCGCTCCCGGTGCTGGGCAGGTCGTTCCTTCATAGCACCAGCGCCTATAACATCCCCAACGTGAAGATCACCGCGGTCAGCTGTAAGACCAACGTCCCCCCCAACAACGCCTTCCGCGGCTTCGGCGTCCCCCAGGCCGTCTTCTCGATGGAGGCCGCGCTCTTCCACGCGGCCGAGGAGACCGGGCTCGACCTGGAGGAGATCAAGTTCAAAAACCTCCTCCGCGACGGCGACACCCTCCCCTACGGGATGCGGCTGGAGCAGACCGACGGTGTCCGCTGCTGGGAGACGCTGGATAAGCGGGTCGATATCAAGAAGAAGCTGGAGGAGTGCGAGCAGTTCAACCGCGAACACGACGACCGGAAAAGGGCGGCGGCGGTCCAGCCGGTCTGCTTTGGGATCTCCTTCACCCAGACCACCCTCAACCAGGCCGGGTGCCTGGTCAACATCTACCTCGACGGCAGCGTCGCCGTCTCCACCGGGGCGGTGGAGATGGGGCAGGGGGTCTATTCCAAGATCGCCCTGATCGCCGCCGACGCCCTCGGCATCCCGAACCACCGGGTCCGGATGGAGGCCACCAACACCACCCGGGTCCCCAACGCCTCCCCGACCTCGGCCAGCACCGGCGCCGACCTCAACGGGATGGCGACCCAATACGCCTGCCGGGAGCTGGTGGAGCGGCTGAAAGCCTTCGCCATCACCCGGTTCAAGCACGACAACCCGCGGGACATATCGATCCAAGACGGCGAGGTCCACCTGATGTCCGCCCGGACCGGATACACCTGGGAGGAGCTGATCCGCGACGCCTACTCGGCCCGGGTCGATCTTTCCTGCCACGCCTTCTACGCCACCCCCGGGGTCTACCTCGACCCGGTCAAGGAGAAGGGCCGGCCCTACGCCTACTACGCCTACGGCGCCTCCCTGACCGAGGTGGAGGTGGACTGCCTGCGGGGGACCTACGAAATCCTCGGGATCGACATCGTCCACGACGTCGGCAAGTCCTTGAGCCCCGAGATCGACCGGGGGCAGATCGAGGGCGGGGTGATCCAGGGGATCGGCTGGGCGACGATCGAACAGATCCGTTACGGTGACGACGGCCGGATGCTGACCGCAGTCAACTCCTACAAGATCCCCGACCTCAAGTTCGTGCCCAAGCGGTTCAACATCCACATTTTGGAGAACGCCTCCAACCCTTACGCGGTCTGCAACTCCAAGGCGGTCGGCGAGCCCCCCTACATCCACGGGATCGGGTCCTACTTCGCCATCCTCCGGGCCTTAAGAAGCGTCCGGAAGGACAAGCCGGCCCCCTCCCTCCCCCTGACCCCGGAAAAGGTCTTTATGTACCTCCACGGGTAGAATGTCCCGAAAGTCCCCCCGCCAGTTTCTCGCCCCGATCTGCCTTCTTGCCCCGTCGAAACGCGGGCAAAACCCCTGGGCCCTGGCCTGATGGTTTCCGTTATGGTTTTTTGTTTGCCTTCCGGGCGGATTTCAGCGACAATGACATCTGAAAGCTCCCTCGCCGCCTCGCGAACGAGGCGGCCGACGGGAACCTTCAGAAAGCAATTTCTTCGGAATTAAACTGGGGATATCCAAGAAGAATTATGCTTGTCACCCGGATTGATATGCGGTAATCCTCCGATGTCCGACTTCTTCCAGCAGCTTCCCGTTCTCTCCACAATCGGCCTTATTCTGATTTTTGGATTTTTGGGAAGCCAGCTGGGGCGCAAGCTCAAGCTCCCGTCGGTAACCGGTTATATCTTTGCCGGGGTGGTGATCGGTAAGTCGATGCTGGGCTGGGTGGCGGCTGCGCCGGAGAGTACCACCGCCCTTTTTTTGGATAATATCTCTATCGCCGCTCTTGGTCTGATTGCCTTCACCATCGGGGCCGAGCTTCATTTCGGCAAGCTCAAGAAAATGGCCGGCAAGGTTCTTCCTATCGCGCTGCTGGCAGCGGTGGGAGCGACGGTAGTGGTGGCGGGGGCGATTATTTTGATCGCCTGGATATTCCCACCACTGATCATCCCGAAAGCAACAATCTCCGGAGTGGTGCCGCTGGCTTTAATTCTGGGAGCGATAGCCTCAGCGACCGCTCCCGCCGCCGTGATGGCGGTCGTCAACGAATACCGGACGAAGGGGCCCCTGACCGATACTCTCCTCGCCACCGTCGCCATCGACGATGTTTTCTGTATTATGATCTTCGGTCTGGTCTTTCCGGTTTCGGTGGCTCTGACCGGGGTCTCTTCCGCCCTCAATTTTTCCGGGGTGGTGCTGGAACCCCTGCGGGAGATTATTCTTTCGCTACTTTTAGGAGGAGTCGCCGGCCTGATCACGACCGGTGCCTTACGGATAATAAAGGGGAGGGGGGGAGTTCTGGTTCTGGTTCTGGCTTTTATCTTATTCCTCTGCGGTCTGGCCCATCATTATCACCTCTCCCCCCTTCTGGCCACTATGGCCTTCGGATGTCTGGTGGTCAACCTCCATCCCCGCGCCGGCCCCCTTCTGGGGGCGCTGCATAATATTGAGCCTCCGCTTTTTGTCGCTTTTTTTACCATCGCCGGGATTCATCTTGATTTGGGGATGTTGGCGGGTTTGGGAGGATTGGGTATTATATATTTTCTGGCCCGGGTCTGCGGTAAGAT
The DNA here is from genome assembly GCA_030765265.1 of Candidatus Erginobacter occultus. Taxonomy (GTDB): domain Bacteria; phylum Auribacterota; class Erginobacteria; order Erginobacterales; family Erginobacteraceae; genus Erginobacter; species Erginobacter occultus. The sequence goes on along the minus strand of JAVCCZ010000199.1, from coordinate 857 downwards.
CGGGGGGGCCCGGATCGGCGGTTCGGTGCTGCGGGCGCCCTCGGTTGTCCGCCGCTACCTGGGACTTGGTCTCCTTCCCCAGGCCGGGGTAGCCATCGGTCTGGTAATCCTCGTCCAGGAAAATCCTCATCTGGGGTCGGTTATGGTGGGCGGCCAGGCCCTGCCCGACATTGTCACCAATTGTATCCTGGGCGCGGTCGCCCTTAATGAATTAATCGGCCCTCTGGCCGCCAAATTTGCCCTGAGTAAAGCGGGTGAAATATCGGGAGAAGAACAATGAAGATCGATACCAAAGCTAAAGAGATTATGGCGACTCCGGTGATCGCCGTCCGCAACGATACCAATCTCCATAATGCTGAAGAGCTGCTCAAAAAGAACAAAATATCCGGGCTGCCGGTTCTCAACGAACAGGACGAGATCGTGGGGATAATTTCGGAAAAGCATCTGCTCTCCATCTATGATATCCGGGCGGAGGAACAGGACATCACCGATCTCTCCTTTCGCCTCCCCTATGAATACAAGACCTGGGTGGAGGAGATTATGACCAAGGAGATAATCGCGGTCACCGAAGACACCTGCGTGGAAGAAGTCTGCCGGCTGATGGTGGAGAATCATATCCACCGGGTTCCGGTATTACGGGGAAAGAAAGTGGTCGGTGTGATCTCCTCGCTCAGCCTGGTCGGTTATCTCTTGAGACTGATTGAAAAACAGAAAGAAGAATAAATAGTGCCTGAACGAAAACCCCAAAAACCAGGTCATTGCGAGGAGGGACGACGAAGCAATCTGTTTAGTTTGTGATGAGATTGCTTCGTCACTTCGTTCCTCGCAATGACAAAGTCTATGTGATTTAAGGTTTT
>JAVCCZ010000028.1 GCA_030765265.1 Candidatus Erginobacter occultus | reverse complement strand
CTTTCGGCATCGATCGCCAGCCCGGTACAGTCGGCGGTCAGGCCGGTGTAGATCTCGGCCGCCACCCGGGGGATCAGGGAACGGCCGATGCCGGTGGCGCCGGTAAGGACGATCTCCGGCTTCTCCTCCCGGATCAATCTCGCCAGGATCCGGGAGTAAGGTTCGTCGAGAAACTCGGCCAGGGCGGGAGAATCGGCCAGGAATACCTTATCCGCTCCCCGGGCGATCAAATCGGCGGCGGCCTCTTCCAGGCCGTCCCCGATCAGGACGGCGGCCAGCTCGACCTCGCGCTGGTCGGCCAGGGAACGTCCCGCCCCTAAAAGCTCGTAGGTCACGGACTGGATCTTTCCCCCCTTCTGCTCGGCGACTACCCAGACCCCCCGGTAAGAGGCGAGGTCCTCGGTCCCGTGGCGCTCGCGGCGCAGAACGATCGCGTCGAACTTGCAGGCCCCGACACAGGCGCCGCAGAGGGTGCAGAGGTCGTGATCGATCACGGCCAGCCGCTCTTCCATCGAGATCGCCCCGTAGGGGCAGGACTTCAGGCAGAGCTGACAGCCGACGCACTTTTCTGTGATTACCTGGATACCGGACATACCTTAATCCACTAATTGTAAATTAATCCCCCGCCTCGCCCCCTTTTTTATCCACTAATTACACTAAGTTACTCTAATTACCCCCGCCTCGCCCCCTTTTTGGGAACCACTAATCCGCGCTAATCTTCACGAAAATTGGGTATATTACCATTCCCTATTCCCCATTCCCTAAATAATCTTATTCTTCTCCAGCGCGCTTACCAAACGGTCGGTGATCTCTTCGGGGTCGCCCTGGAGGATCTCGCCGCCTTCGCGCGGCGGGGGGGAGAAGATCTTCACTACCTGGGTGGGGGAACCGTCGAGGCCGATCAGCTCCGGCTCGGCCTCGATATCTTCGGCGGTCCAGACAACTATCTCGGCTTTCTTCGCCTTCATCTTCCCCTTCAGGGAGGGGAGGCGGGGCTCGTTGATCTCCTTGACCACCGTGAGCAGGCAGGGGAGATCCCCCTCCAACACCTGGTACCCCTCCTCGGTCATCCGCTGGACCCGGATCTTCCCCTCCCCCGCCTCCTCGATCTTCTTGACGTAGGTGAGCTGGGGGATGTCGAGACCGACCGCGATCCCCGGTCCGACCTGGGCGGTATCGCCGTCGATCGCCTGCTTGCCGCAGATCACCAGGTCGTAGTCGCCGATCTTCCGGATCCCCCGGGCCAGGGCGTAAGAGGTAGCCCAGGTATCGGCCCCGGCAAAGGCCCGGTCGCAGAGATGAACCGCCCGGTCGGCGCCTAGCGAGATAGCTTCCCTTAGCGCCGACTCGACCTGGGGCGGGCCCATACTGATCACCGTCACCTCGCCGCCGTGCGCCTCCTTGAGCCGGACCGCTTCCTCGATGGCGTAAAGGTCGAAGGGGTTGATAATCGATTCCACCCCTTCCCGGATCAGGGTATTGGTCTCCGGGTTGATCCGAACGTCGGTGGTATCGGGGACCTGCTTGATGCCGACTACTATCTTCATTTCGGCCGCTTTTGGGGAATAAGCACTCTCAAGGAATCAAAGTCTAAATTCATAGCGTATGCTGCATCGAGCATAGCGCATAGGGCATAGAGACAGGGCTCTCTGCGCTATGCTCTATGCGCTTTGCCGCTACTTGCTGGCGCTCTCCCGGATCAGCTGGGTGCCGATGACGTCGCGCTGGATCTGGTTGGTGCCCTCGTAGATCTGGGTGATCTTGGCGTCGCGCATCATCTTCTCGACCGGGTACTCCTTCATATAGCCGTAGCCGCCGAGGATCTGGACGGCGTCGGTGGTCACCGACATCGCGGTGTCGGAAGCGAAGAGCTTGCAGATCGCCGACTCCTTGGCGATCCTTTTTTCGCCGCCGTCGATCGCCCGGGCCACCGCGTAAACCAGGGCCCGGACCGCCTCCACCCGGGTCGCCATATCGGCCAGCATCCATTGCAGACCCTGGAAGGAGATGATCGGCCGGTCGAACTGCTTGCGCTGGCGGGCGTATTCGAGGGCGGAGTCGAGCGCCCCCTGGGCGATGCCGAGGGCCTGGGAAGCCACCCCGGGTCGGGACTGGTCGAGGGTCTTCATCGCCACGATAAATCCCATCCCTTCCCGGGCGATCAGGTTCTCGGCCGGGACCCGGCAGTCTTCGAAGATCAGCTCCGAGGTCGAAGAGGCCCGGATCCCCATCTTGTCCTCCTCTTTGCCGACCGAGAAACCTTCCATCCCCTTCTCGACGATAAAGGCGCTCGCTCCCCGGCTCCCCTTGGACTTGTCGGTCATCGCGACCACGGTGGCGATATCGGCCACCGAGCCGTTGGTGATGAAACACTTGGTGCCGTTGAGGACGTAATGGTCTCCGTCCTTGACGGCGGTGGTCTTGGTCGCCCCGGCGTCGCTGCCGGCTTCGGGTTCGGTCAGGGCGAAGGCGGCGAGCAATTCACCGGTAGCCAGCCGGGGGAGGTATTTCTTCTTCTGTTCCTCGCTGCCGAAGAGGAGGATGGGAAAGGTGGCCAGGGCGGTGGCGGCCAGGGAAAGCGACATCCCGCCGCAGACCCGGCTCAGTTCCTCCACCGCCAGGCAGAGTTCCATCACCCCCCCGCCCAGGCCGCCGTACTCCTCGGGGAGGTAGATCCCGAACATATCCGATTCCCTCAAGACCTTGACCATCTCCTCGGGGAATTCACCCTTTTCATCCATCTCGGAACGGATCGGCTTGAACTTCTCCTCGGCGATCCGGCGGGCCAGGTCGCGGATCATCTCCTGTTCTTCGGTGAGAAAATAATTCATCAGATTTCTCCGGGGGTTAAGGATGCCGGCTTTTCTCGGTTTCAATCCTGGAAACGTTTCAGGATCAGGGTCCCGTTGTGGCCGCCGAAACCGAAGGAGTTGCTCAACGCGATGTTGACCTTGGCTTCCCGGGGCTGGTTGGGAACGTAGTCGAGATCGAGTCCTTCATCGGGAAACTCGTAGTTGATGGTCGGCGGGATCAGGTTGTTCTTCATCGCCTGCAGGCAGGCGATGGCTTCCACCGCTCCCGCCGCGCCCAGCAGGTGGCCGTGCATCGACTTGGTGGAGCTGATCGGCACCTGGTAGGCACCCTCGCCGAAGACGGTCTTGATCGCCATCGTCTCAAACTTGTCGTTGAGCGGGGTCGAAGTCCCGTGGGCGTTGATGTAATCGACCTCGGAGGGGCTGACCCCGGCCAGGTCGAGGGCCATCTTCATCGAACGGGCGGCCCCGGCGCCCTCGGGAGCGGGGGCGGTCAGGTGGTAGGCGTCGGAGGTGGCGCCGTAACCGGCCAGCTCGCCGTAGATCGTCGCCGAACGGGCCTGGGCGTGCTCCAGTTCCTCCAGGACCAGCATCCCCGATCCCGAGGCCATAATGAAGCCGTCGCGCTCCTTGTCGAAGGGACGGCAGGCCTTCTCCGGGGCGTCATTGCGGGTGGAGAGAGCTTTCATCGAACAGAAACCGGCCAGGCCGAAGGGGGTGGTCGAGGATTCCGAACCGCCGGCGACGATCACGTCGGCCATCCCGCTCCGGATCGCGAGCAGAGCTTCGCCGATGGAATGGGTGGAGGTGGCGCAGGCGGTGACCACGGAGACGTTGGGACCTTTCAGCCCGAAATTCATCGCGATCTGGCCCGGGAGGAGGTTGATGATCATCATCGGGACCGTCAGGGGCGAGACCCGGTCCGGGCCCTTCTCCAGCATAATCTGGTGCTGGGCCTCGATCGTGGCCAATCCCCCGATCCCGGAGCCGGCGTAAACCCCGATCCGGTCGCAGTTTTCCTTCTCCAGGTCGAGACCCGAATCCTCCAGGGCCTGCTGGGCGGCCACCAGGCCGTACTGGCAGAAGGGGTCCATCCTCTTCAGTTGTTTCCGGTCCAGGTACTGCGAAGCGTCAAAATTTTTCAGCTCGCCGGCAATCTGGCTGGCGAATCCGGATGGATCGAAGGCGGTGATCCGCCCGATCCCATTGCGCCCGTGGGCCAGTGAATCCCAGAATTCGTCAGGGTTATTGCCGATTGGGGAAAGTACCCCGATCCCGGTAACGACAACTCTTCTTGAGGACATTTCTCCCTCCTTTGTAATAGTTCCGGCCGCCGGCCGGAACTATTATTGATATTTAGTCTTTTTAACGCAAAGGCCGGCCGGCTTCCAGGATCGTTGTCGAAAAATCAATTCCCGGCTTCCCGGACTCTTCGACCGGCGGATCAACTATATGCGAGATCCCCGCGGGGGATAAAATTATTTCAACCGAAAGTTCTCGGAAAATTCCCAAGAACCATTATCCGCGCCCGGCTCCGGCCGGGAAAAAACCGCGGATTTCCGCCACCCGTCCCGCGCCGCCCCGACTGGGGGCGGCGCGGGTGGGATGGCGTCACCGGGAAAACTTACTACTTCTGGTTCTCCTCGATGTACTTGATAGCGGCGCCGACCGAGGTCAGCTTTTCCGCGTCTTCGTCGGGGACGGTGAGCTCGAAAGCTTCTTCGAGGGCCATCACCAGCTCGACGGTATCCAGGGAATCCGCGCCCAGGTCATCGATAAATGAAGCTTCCTCGGTAACCTCGTCCGCGTTGACTCCCAGCTGCTCAACGACGATATCCTTCACTTTCTGGGCCACATCAGACATCTCACTTCCTCCTTGGACTTCTGTCCGTTGGGGTTGGTCAACCCGCCGCCGGCTCCAAAGGGGAGATTGGCGGCTCTGTCATTAAAAAACAACTTCCGATCCGGCACCAGCCGGATTTACTCATATTCTCATTCCGCCGTCAACCACCAGGACCTGCCCGGTAATATAGGAAGCGGCGGGGGAGGCGAGGAAAAGCACCGCCGCGGCCACGTCTTCCGGCGTCCCCATCCTGCCTAACGGGATGGCCTTGATCATCTCCTCCCGGATCTTCTCCGGGATCTTTTCGGTCATCTCGGTGGAGATAAAGCCGGGGGCGACCGCGTTGACCCGGATCCCCCGGGCGGCGGTCTCCTTGGCCAGGGACTTGGTCAGGGCGATCAAGCCCCCCTTGGAAGCGGCGTAATTGATCTGCCCGGCGTTGCCCATCAGGCCGATGATCGAAGCGATATTAATGACGCAGCCGGACCGCTGTTTCATCATACCGCGTCCGGCGGCCCGGCAGAGGTTAAAAGCGCCCTTGAGATTGACCGCGAGCACCTGGTCCCAATCCTTTTCGCTCATCCGGATCAGCAGCGCGTCCCGGGTGATCCCGGCATTGTTGACCACTATATCCAAGCCCCCCCAGAGGTCAAGAATTTTGTTGACCTTCACCTCGACCTCGGAAAAACGGGAGACATCGAGAGGAAAAGCGAGGGCGGAACGCCCGGTTTTCTCGACCAGGGCCGCAGTCTCCTTCGCTCCCGCATCGTCGAGGTCGAGGATCGCCACGTCGGCGCCTTCGGAGGCCAGGGCCAGCGAGATCGCCCGGCCGATCCCTCTTCCCCCGCCGGTGACCGCGGCTTTCTTGTCTTTCAGGAACATAGCTTTTCTCCTTATTGATGTCGGAAGCGTCGGACCATTCGGACGAGTCGGACGGCAGGAGACCTTGGCGGCCTTACCACCTGACCAGGGAGGCGGCCCAGGTCAGGCCGCCGCCGAAGGCGACCATCAGAAGGAGGTCGCCGGGCTTCAGGACCCCGTTGTGGTCCATCTCCGCCAGTCCGATCGGGACGGTCGCCCCGGACATATTGCCGTAGCGGTCGACGTTGATGTAAACCTGTTCTTCGGGAAGCTTCAGGCCTTTGGCCACCGCCTTCATAATCCTCAAGTTCGCCTGGTGGGGGAGGAGCCAGGTAACATCGTCGATGGTAAGGCCGGCCCGGCGAAGAACTTCCTTGGAAGCGCGGACCATCGAGGAGACCGCCAGCTTGAAGACCTTGTTCCCCTCCATCTGGATGAAATGCCGGCGCTGCTCGATCTGCTCGATGGAGATCGGGCAGGCCGAACCGCCGGCCTCGATGATCAAAAGCGAGGAATACTCCCCGTCGGAACGGATGAAGGAATCGAGAATCCGGTGGCCGCCGCTGTCCTTGGTCAGGACCGCGGCGCCGGCGCCGTCCCCGAAGAGGACGCAGGTGTTGCGGTCCTCCCAGTCGGTCACCACCGAGAGCGCCTCGGCGGCCACGATCAGGGCATTGCGGTACCGGCCGCCCCGGAGCATCTTCTCCCTCAGTTCCAGGGCGTAGATAAAGCCGCAGCAGGCCGCCGAGATATCGAAACTGGCGGCGGTCTTGTTGCCCAGCCGGCGCTGGAGAAGGCAGGCGGCGGCGGGCAGCGGGGTATCGGGGGTGATAGTGCCGAGAATGATCAGGTCGATATCTTCCGGCTCGAGACCGGCGGCGGCGATCGCCTGCCGGGAAGCCTGCTCGGCCATCGAGGAGACGGTCTCCCCGGGGGCGATGATCCGCCGCTCCCGGATCCCGGTCCGTTCCATTATCCACTCGTCGGTAGTATCGACCATCTTCTCCAGGTCGGCGTTGGTCAGTACCTTTTCCGGGAGATAATACCCGGTACCCGTGATCCCAATCTTCTCTTCGGTCATTTCTCCTCCCCTTATCTATTCCGGACCGGCGAGACCTCTACCCCGCCGATCCGGGATACGGATTTAAGTTCAGCTCTCCTGGGCTTCCATCACCGGCCGGCCGTTGTAATATCCGCAGTGAGGACAGATCCGG
>JAVCCZ010000147.1 GCA_030765265.1 Candidatus Erginobacter occultus | reverse complement strand
TATTCGGAAAGGACTGGAGACCCCGGTGACGGAGTGTGACCGGGAGCTCGAGTGGTGAGCTGGTCGCTCGTCTACACGAAACAGGCGAAGCGCGACGCGAAGAAGCTTGCCCGTTCGGGTTTGAAAGACCAGGCGGAAAAGATTCTGGCAATCCTGGCCAGGAATCCGTACCAGGATCAGCCCCCGTACGAAAAACTGGTTGGCGACCTGTCCGGGGCCTGCTCCCGCCGGATTAACATCAAGCATCGGCTGGTCTACCAGGTTTTGGACGATATCAGGACGGTGAAGGTGGTTCGTATGTGGACGCACTACGAATAAGAATACACGACCAATCCGCCGTGTGGGGCGGATGGAGGAGAATGAGATGAACCAAGCCGACTACTTTGGATATATGGGGAAGATCCTTCGGGTTAACCTGAGTTCCGGCACGATAACCAAAGAGCCGCTCCCCCGGAAGCTGATGGAGGATTACATCGGGGGGCGGGGGTTCGGGTCCCGGCTCCTCTCCGACCTCCTCCCCGATCCGGCTGCCGTCGATCCCCTGGGGCCCCAGAACGTCCTGATCTTCTCCGCCGGTCCGCTCAACGGGACGATGTCCCCCTCCTCGGGCCGCTACACGGTGACCACCAAGTCGCCACTGACCGGGCTCTTCGGGGACGCCAACTCCGGGGGCGCCTTCGGGGCCGAGATCAAGTACGCCGGCTACGACGCGATTATCGTCGAGGGGAAGTCAGAGGAGCTGGTCTATCTCAAGATTACCGACGACTTGGTGGAGATCGTCCCCGCCTCCGACCTGGCGGGTAAGGGGGTGATGGAAACCACCGACCGGCTGGTCGAGAAGCTGGGAAGGGATACCAAGGTCGCCTGCATAGGGCCGGCCGGGGAGAAGATGGTCTTCTGTGCCGCCATCGCCAACGACAAGTTCCACTACCTGGCCCGCTGCGGGGTGGGGGCGGTGATGGGCTCGAAGAACCTCAAAGCTATCGCCGTCAACGGGATCGGCGATCTGAATCTGTCCGACCCGGCCGGGTTTATGAAGAAGTGCGCCGAGTGCTACGACAAGATCACCGGGGACAAGACCTACGACGACTTCTCCCACTACGGGACGGCGGTGATCACCGATATCGCCGCCCTCAGCGGGGGGCTTTCGACCCGGAACGGCCAGACCGGGGTCTTTGAACACGCTGAGAACTACGACAGCCACTACTACCGGGAGAACTTCGTCGAGCGCTCCGAGAGCTGCTTCTCCTGCATCATCCATTGCTCGAACTACGCCAAGGTCAAGGACGAAAAATACTTCTGCCGGGGGAAGGGGCCGGAGTACGAGACTTTCGTCGCCCTGGGCACCCGTCCGGATATCGCCGACCTGGCCCCGGTGATCTACGCCAACTGGCTCTGCAACGACCTGGGGATGGACACTATCTCGGTGGGGGGAATCATTGGATTTCTCTTCGAGTGTTCCGAGAAAGGGTTGATCCCGGAGAAGTACGCCTGGGGCGACGTCGATATGGTGATCGATCTGGTACGGAAGATCGCCTTCCGGGAGGGGATCGGAGACGAGGCGGCCAAGGGGATGAAGTACCTGGCCGAGAAGATCGGCGGCGATTCGATGGACTTCGCCCTCCAGACCAAGGGGATGGAACTGCCGGCCTACGATCCCCGGACCGGGAAGGGGTTCGGTCTCGGGCTGGCGGTAGCCTCCCGGGGAGGAGACCACCTCCGCGCCCTGCCCAACTTTGAACTCTTGAGTTACACCCCGGAGGAGGGGGTGGAGTGGTTCGGCGACCCCCACACCGTCGACCCCTACGCCTGGCAGGGGAAGGCCGATATGGTCCTCTGGCACGAAAACTTCGCCGCCGTGGTCGACTCCGCCGAGATGTGCAAGTACTGTATGTTCGCCACCTACGCCATTCTGCCCCAGGATATGGCCGACCTGCTCACTCTGGCTACCGGGATCGAGTGGGACGAGGAGAAGGTGATGAAGGCCGGGGAGCGGATCCTCAACGTCGAGCGGCTCTTCAACCTCGCCTGCGGGCTGACCCCGGCCGACGATTCGCTGCCCAAGCGGTACCTGCAGGAACCGCTCCCGGAGGGTCCGGCCCAGGGCCAGATCGTCGAGCTGGATAAGATGCTGCCGCGGTATTACGAGGTCCGCGGGTGGGCCGAGGACGGCCGTCCGACCGAGGAAAAGCTCCAGGAGTTAGGGATTGCGAAGTAACAACCAAGTGATCAGTAATCATAAAGCAGGACCGGCAGAGACTGATTACCGATTACTATCTTTATGAAGATCACGGTCACCGCGGTCAGCAAGTTCCGTCGCTACTTTCCCGCCCGGACCAATGAGGTCGAATTCCCCGGCGGGAACCTGGCCGGGTTCCTCGATTGGGTCAAGGAAGAGTACGGACTGGATATCGACGAGCACCGCAACCTCAAGCTCACCCTTAACTCGGTCCTGGTCCGGGATACCGGCATTGAGCTGAAAGAGGGCGACCGGGTGGCCTTCATCCCGATCGTCGCCGGGGGCTGAACCGCCGGGGCGGAAAATTCACCGCGGAGGCGCGGAGGACGCGGAGAATTTGATAGTTTTTCTTTGCGTTCTCGGCGCCTCCGCGGTTCAATACCGGAAGATCTGATTATGAAAGTTCATCTTCGCCTGGCCGGACCGCTTCGGCTGCCGCCGGAGGGGCGGGAACTGGAATGGGAAGGACGGAAGGGGACCCGGGTGGGAACGATCCTGGCCCGGGCGCTGGGTTATTCCCGGAAAGAACTCGGTTTCGTCCAGGTTCTCTCCGGGGGCCGTACTCTGCGCCTGGACGAGCCGCTGGATTCCGACGGGGAGCTTCTGGTGATGCTCCGATTGGGCGGTGGATGAGAGAAGAAGTTTGAAGTGACTAAAATTTGAAGTGACACATCAAATCGGTTATGGCAACGGTGAAGTTATTCGGAGCCCTGCGGGACCGGGCGGGGACCGGGATGGTTGAGGCCCCGGGGGGGATGACGATCCGGGGTATCCTCGAGTACCTGGGGAAGACTTACGGTCCGCCGGTCCGGGATTTGCTTCTGGAGGAAAAAGACGGCCGGCAGGAGAAACGCCAGCCGGTGGTGCTCCTGATCGAGGGACGGCCTCAGATCGATCTCGAACGGGAGGTCGGCCGGGACGAGACAGTGACCATATTTCCCGCGGTGGCGGGAGGATAAACGAGGAGAATAGTTATATGCACGGATACGCGGGAAAGTTTTTGCGGATCAACCTGACCGAGGGGACGGTCAAGAAAGAAGATCTCCCCGAACGCTGGATCGAGTATATCGGGGGGACGGGGTTCTGCGCCCGGATCCTCTGGGACGAGCTGAAGCCGGGGATCGAAGCCCTTTCGCCGGAGAACATCCTGATCCTGGCGACCGGGCCGACCACCGGGACCCTCTTTCCCCAGAGCGGACGATATATGATGGCCGCCAAGTCTCCCCTGACCGGGGTCTGGGCCGAGGCTCACTGCGGGGGGCATTTCGGCCCGGAGCTGAAGTACGCCGGCTACGACCTGGTCATCTTCGAGAGGAAGGCGGACAAGCCGGTCTACCTTTTAATCGAGGACGACCGGGTCACCCTGGAGGACGCCTCGGAGGTCTGGGGCGAGACCGTCAACCGGACTACCGAATTTCTCAGGGAGAAGCACTCCCTGGAACGGGTGGCCTGCATCGGCCCGGCCGGGGAGAAGCTGGTCCGCTTCGCCGCCGTGATGACCGACAAGCACCGGGCCTTCGGCCGCTCCGGCCTGGGGGCGGTGATGGGCTCGAAGAACTTAAAGGCGATCGCCATCCGGGGAACGAACGACATCACCGCCGCCGACCCGAAGAAACTGGGCGAGCTCTTCAAGGAGTCGAAATACCGCTTTCTTGAGGGTCCCGACTCCGAGGGCTGCCTCTCCCTGCGGGAGTTCGGTTCCGCCGGGTTGGTCGAGATCGAGAACGAGATCGGCCGGCTCCCGACCCGGAACCACAAGAAGGGGGTCTTCGACCTGGTGGAGAAGGTCGGCTCGACCCGGATCCGGGACGAGTTCCGGGTGGCTAAGAACTCCTGCTTCAACTGCAAGATCCAGTGCAAGTTGGTTACCCTATCGAAGAAGTACAACAACATCGGCGAGGGACCGGAATACGAAACGGTGGTCTCGCTCGGCACCGGCTGCCTCAACTCCGACCTCGACGACTTGATCTACGCCAACCACCTCTGCAATGACCTGGGGATGGATACCATCTCCTGCGGCTCGGCGATCGGCTTCGCGATGGAATGCTCGGAGCACGGCCTGATCCCCGAGGAGGTGAAGTGGACCGACGGGGAGAAGATGGTGGAGATGGTCAAGGCGATCGCCTACCGCGAGGGTTTGGGCGATCTTTTGGCCGAGGGGGTGAAGAGGGCGGCGGCGAAGATCGGAGGGGGTGCGGAGAAGTTCGCGATGCACGTCAAGGGGCAGGAGATCTCCGGACAGGACGGCCGGGCCCATCGCTCGGGGGGGCTGACCCACGCCACCTCGGTTCGGGGGGCCGACCATTTGAGGGGGCTCTCGGTGATCGACGAGATCGGTTTCCCCGAGATCGGCCGCCGCCGCTACGGCGAGGACAAGCTGAAAGACGCCCTCGACCGGCACTCCGAGACCTTCAAGGGCCAGATGGTCTTTGACGTCGAGCACTTCTACGCCGTGGTCGACTCCCTGATCCTCTGCAAGTACGGGACAATGTATCCCCTCTGCTACTACTACCCGGATGTCCCCGACATCCTGACCAGTCTGACCGGGTTGGAGATCTTCGCCGACGTGGAGAACCTCGAGCGGATCGGCAAGCGGATCTGCGTTCTCAGACGCGCCTTCAATCAGCGGGAAGGATTGTCCCGGAAGGACGACACCCTACCCGACCGGTTCCTCAGCGAGCCGGAAGAGGAAGGCCCGGCTAAGGGCGAGGTGGTCCACCTCGATGTAATGCTCGATGATTACTACCGGCTCTGGGGGTACGACGAGGACGGGCTGATCCGGCCGGAGACGCTCGATGAGCTGGGGTTGGAGGAGGTGAAGGAGGAGTTGTACGGGAAGTAGAGGGCGGGGGACCAGGCTTGGAGCCCGATAGCGATAGCGATTAAAATGGAGTTTGAAATATGAAACATCTTGTTCACAGGATCGACCTCTGTTCCGGGTGCCAGAGCTGCCAGATGGTCTGCGCTTTCCGGTTTTTCCAGGTCAACAACCCGAAGAAAGCCCGGCTGGAGATCACCCGGATCTCCGACACCGAGACCCGGATGAGCGTCTGCGTCCAGTGCGCCGGGCGGCCCTGTCTCAAGGCCTGCCCCGAAGGGGCGATCACGGAAAAGAACGGCGCGGTCCGGATCGACGCGAAAAAATGCACCGGCTGCGGGACCTGCGTCCCGGTCTGTCCCTACGACGGGATCAAGCTCCACCGCGACACCGGGGCTTTGATCTGCGTCCAGTGCGGGGCCTGCGTCGAGGCCTGCCCGGTGGGCGCGCTGGAGATGGCGGACTGAAAAAAATGAACCGCAGAGAACGCAAAGAACAGAGAGAATACTTTATTTGAAGATCCTGACGATAATGGGGAGTCCCCGGAAGGGGGGGAATTCCGATCTGCTTCTCGACGCTTTTTTAGCGGGGGCGGGGGAGGGGGGGGCGTTCCGGGAAAAGATCGCGGTCTGCGACCTGAAGATCTCTCCCTGTACCGAGTGCCTGGCCTGCGAAACCACCGGGGAGTGCGTGATCGGGGACGATATGGGGGAGGTTTACCGGCAACTGATCGAGGCCGACCGGGTGGTGATCGCCTCGCCGATCTTTTTTTACGGTCTCCCCGGGCAGCTCAAGGCCCTGATCGACCGCTGCCAGGCTCTCTGGTACCGTAACCGGGAGGAGAGTGACGGCACCGGGGAGAGAAAACGCTCGGGTTTCGCCCTCTTAGTGGGAGCAACCCGGGGTAAGAATCTCTTCACCGGTTCTCTCCTGACCGTCCGGTATTTCCTGGATACACTCCCGGCCCGGCTGGAGGGTTCCCTGGTTTACCGGGAGATCGAGGAGAAGGGCGCGATTCTTTCCCGCCCGGACGCCCTCGAGGAGGCGATGAAGGCGGGGCGGACATTTGCGGGCGGCGGAGGCCCGAGAACGAGTACGGGTACGAGTACGATTTTGTGATGAAAATCGATCAGGATATGGAGCGGCTTTTGACTCGGCAGAACGTGGTTGTGGTCGGGTCGGTCAACCCGGAGGGGACCCCCAACCTTTCGTTGAAGGGTCTGCTCAAGGTCGATACCGAGGGTGGGCTGATCGATGTTTGCGACCTCTATCGGAAGAAGACCTACCGGAACCTGAAGGCCAACCCGGCGGTCTCGATCCTGGTCTTCAGCATCGAGGAGTTTACCGGATACCAGTTCACGGGGACGGCGGAATTGATCGATTCGGGGACGATCTTCGAAAAGATGTCCGCCGAGTGGACGCACAAAAAAAGCCGGTTGATCGGCCGGCGGATCAGCAAGAACGTCCGGAAGGGTTTTTCCCACGGCCGCTCGGAACAGCACCTCCCCCCGCCCCGGGCCCTGATCCGGGTTAAGGTGGAGCGGATCTATGATTTATCCCCCGCCCGGGCGAGGAAGTGAGGAAAGTTTCTCCGGTTCCCTCCTCTCGCCGGTGTCCCGGGCGTAGCCGAGCGCCCGGAGAAAGGCCGGCACCACCGTGGGATCGAACTGCCCTCCGGAATGTTTCCGGATCTCCCCGATGGCGAACTCCTCGCTCATCGCCTCCCGGTAGGGCCGGGTGGAGGTGATGGCGTCGAAAGTGTCGGCGACGGCGATGATCCGCGAGCCAAGGGGGATCTCCTCCCCGGCCAGCCGGTCCGGATAGCCGGTCCCGTCGAAGTTTTCGTGGTGATGCTTGATCAGGAGGATAATTTCCTTCAGTTCGTCGATCGGTCCCAGGATCTCGGCCGCGACCAGCGGATGGCGGTGGATATGCTCGATCTCCTCCCAACGGAGGGCTTGCTCCTTGTCGAGGACCCGCTCTCTGACCCCGAGTTTCCCAATATCGTGGAGGGCGGCGGCGACCCGGATATTCTCGACATCCCGGGCTGGGAGACCCATCTCCTCGGCGGTTCTTATCGAGTACTCGGTCACCCGCAGGGAGTGGTCGCGGGTCTCCGGATCCCGGGCCTCCAGGGTCCGGGCCAGGGATTCGATGGTCTTGATGAAGGATGTCTGGATCTTCCGGCTCTGTTCCCTTACCTTGAGCTCCAGGTTCTCCTGGTAGTCGCGGTTCTCCAGGATCAGGGCCCGCTTCTGGAGAGCCTTTTCGATACTGACCAGGACGTCGTCGAGCCGGAAGGGCTTGGTGATGTAATCGTAGGCGCCCGCCTTCAGCGCCCGGATCGAAAGATCGATATCATTGAGGGCGGTCAGCATAATCACCGCGGTCTCGTCGTCGCGCTTCCGGATCAGTTCCAGGAACTCCATCCCGCTCATCCCCGGCATCATAATGTCGGTGAGGACGACGGCGTAGGGCCGTTTGGCCATTTTTCCGATCGCTTCCCCGACGCTGGCGACGGTGTCGCAGGGGTAGCCCGCCTTCTCCAGCATCCTTTTCAGGACGGAGCGGATCATCTCCTCGTCATCGACGGCCAGGATCGGGAAAGCGGACGGGTTGGAAGGCTGAACGGGGGATGGCCTGAGGCCGGGTTCCGGGACGGCGGTTTCGCGATTACCGGCCTCTTTCGCTGATTCGTTTTTCCGCACGATGGATATTTCCTTCGGCTTCCGTTTCCTGAATCAGGAGGACTACCCGGAGAGGAGAGAGGTCTTGATTCTCCGACAAGACGGTGCTGAGCAGAAGGGTCTGCTGAGTGACCGGGTTAATATACTGGAGACCCTCAACCGGCTCTCGGCTTTCCAGGGAACGACGAACCAGCCCCGCCGGTTCTTCGCCGATCGTCTCCGCCGGTCGGGAGATCAGATGGTCCTCCCGGAATCCCAGGCTTTGCCGGGCGGCCCGATTGAGAGAGATGATCTTCCCTTCCCCGTCAAAGACGACCACGCCGGTGGGAAGACTATCGAGGGTGGTCCGGGCGATCTCTTCCTGTCGGGCGATTTCCCGGAAACGGATCGCCTGCCGGATCGCCCGGGCGAAGAAGGTGGAGAGGATGGAGAAAAGTGAGAGCTCCTCCCGGGAAAAACGGTCGCCGGTGAACTTGTCCCCGCAGGCGACCAGACCGACCAGCTTGCCTTCGGTCAACAGCGGGATCGCCGCCACTGCCTGGAGGTGTTCCAGGTCGCGCTTCACCTCCCAGGTGTCCGGGGAGAGGAACCCACCTTCCAGTTCTTCTTTCCGCAAAATCCGCTGATTTCGGCTCATCCAGGCCGCCAAACCTTTTTCGTGCTGGAGCAGGAAATCCTTGGTCAGGAGTGAATCCATCCAGGAGGATTCTTCGACCGCGAACTTGCCGCTCTTCGGCTGGTAGAGAAGCAGCGAGACCTTGCGGACATCAAAGGCTTTCCGGACAATCTTGACTAAAACTTCCAGCAAGTCCTCCAGGCTGGAAAAGGAGTGGGCGGCGTCGGAATATTTTTCCAAAATCCGGATGTAGTACTGCGGACCTTCGCCTGTTTCCGTTCCGGACCGGTGCTCCGGTCGGTCCCGTCCGGGGAGTTGAAATCTGCCATCCGGCTCAGCGGTCTCCCGGCGGCGGGCGTCTTCGGCGATCCCCCGGGCGACCCAGTAGATCAACTCCTGGTCTTCGAAGGGGATCTTCAAAATTCGGAAAGCTCCCAGTTCATCGGCGATCCGGGCCGGGGAGCTGTGGATCGACTGGACCAGCATAATCACGGGGAGAAAATTTCGCGCCGCCCGCATCCGGTAGAGGATGGAGATGCTTTCGCCCACCTCCAGCTGGCTGTCGAGAACCAGGAGATCAAGCGTCCCCTGGGCCAGGCGCTCGACGATCTCCCCCTCCTCCGAAGAGGTGATCACCCGGTATTTCTTCTCCAGGAGCTGGTGGATGTACTTGGTCCGGAAAATATCCCCGGACGCTATCATAACTGTATTCATTGCTAAATCCGTGAATGGATTTTAATGATCTCCCGACCGAATCGGCAATTATTCCATTCTTTCCGGCTGTTAATTAATTCGATACCCAAGAAATTTAACATTGTCCCCCGCGAACGTCAAGAGCAAATACGATTTATGTAATTCGGTCCCGACATACTGGAGAAATACGAACTAACGTGATATAATGACGGCCTCGCTCAATGATTGCCGATGGCCGGCGGTTTGGCGGGAGGAGCTGGCGAAAACCTGATCAGGGATAGGATGGAGCGCTTGGGAATGCGATGGACGGCCCGGTGAAAATGGAAAAGAATATCCGGAAAGTCCCGGTTCGGCCCGGTCCGATCGGGAGGAAATCTTTTTGCCGGTTGGTAAAATCCGGTTTCAAGATTCTGGGGCGCTATTTTTATCGGTCCTTCCCGGTAGTTATAATGGCAAAAAGACTTCGCGAGGAGCCGCCCCCTCCGACAATCCTGGTCTGGAGAAAAGCGGGGCTGGATGACTTAGCGCTTCTGGGAGAGCTTCTGCCCGCCGGCAAGATCAGGCTTTTCCGCCGGCGTTTTCAAAATCGGGAATATTGCCTGGTGGGCCTGAAGGAAGGTAAGATCGCCCACTACTGTTGGCTGACGGCAGGGGAGTCCTATCTCGACCGGGAGATGAATTACCGGATTGATCTCCTCCCCGCTAAGGGCTATCTTTACGACGCCTATACCCGCCCCGCCTTTCGGGGTCGGGGTTGCTACCAGGAAGGTTTACTGGAAGCCGGACGGCTCCAGCGCCGCTGGGGCCGGACGGTGTTGCTGGTTATTATTTCCTGGGAAAAACTGCCGGCTCGGGCGGCGGCGCTCCGAGCCGGGTTCCGGCCGGCAGCGGTTATCCTTCACCGGAGGATTTTGGCCTGGAAATGGAACCTGATCAAAAAAAGAAGCGATGGAGAACAGCTGGCGGATAATTGAGAACCGGGAAGAGTTCCGGACCCGGGAAGGGGAATGGAACCTCCTCCTCGAGGATAGCGGGGTAGATTCCGTCTTCCTGACCTTCGAGTGGGTGCTCTCCTGGTTGGAGACCCTGGGCTTGAACCGGAAGCTGCTTGTGGTCCGGGGGGAGGGGAAGGGCTGGAAGGGTTTCTTCCCACTCTGCCTGAAAGAGCGGAGTTTCCCCGGCGGAAAACTGAGGACCGTCTCCTTCATCGGCGACCCGGAGTCCGATCGCTGCGATTTTTTAATCTCCGGCAACCGGGGAAAGGCCCTCGCCGCCTTTCTCGACTTCTGCCGGACCCGGCCTTTCGGGGCCGACCTCCTTTCCCTGAAACAGATCCCGGCCGGATCTCCCACCGCCCGGGTCCTGAAACGGCTGCTCCCCGGCAGCGGGCTCCGTTATCGTTACCGGGTCTGCGACCGGGCGCCGGTGATCATCCTCCCCGGCTCCTGGGGGGAGTATCTCGGGACACTCTCTTCTTCGTTCCGCAAGAAACTGAGAAAGTACTTCCTCGCCGCCGAAAAGTCAGGCGGGGTCCGGCTCGAGGAACGGCCGTTCACTCCCCGGTCCTGGAAGACGATCCTCGGCCTCTCCCGGCGGAGCGAGAAGCAGAGAAGGGGGATCGCCTTTTTCTCCCCGCCGGGGAGGGAAGAGTTCGCCCGGCTCCTGCTGGAGAGATTCTCGGCGGCCGGGCGGCTCGGACTTTCTTTCCTCCTCCTTGACAACCGGCCGATCGCCTACGACCTCGGCTTCCGCTACCGAAAAAAAAACTGGTCCTACGAGAGCTCCTTCGACCGGGAACGGGCCGCCGACAACCCGGGGCATCTCCTGCTGGCGCTGATGATCCAGGCGGCGATCAAGCGGGGGGAGCGGTAATTCGATCTCCTGAGGGGGGCGGAAGACTACAAGTTCAACTGGACCGGCCGCTGGCGGGAGCACCTGGAATTCACCGTCTACCTGCCCGGTCTTCCCTCCACCCTGGCCCGCTGGGCCGACCGCGGGCGGTCCACGGCCCAGCTCCTCTGCCGGAAGCAGATCAGGTTTCTCGGCCCGGAAGGTATCTTCAGTGCGGCGTACCGGCGCGCCTCCGGCAAGGGAACGGATCCGTCCCGGCTCCCGGTGACCGCCACCACCCGCAAGGGCGGCCTCGCCCTGAAAGTCTTCACCGAGGTTGCCCAGCTCGCGGAACTGGAAGCCGACTGGGAACGGCTGATAAAACAGCTCCCAGCGCCCTCTCCCTTTATCTCCCCCCGGTGGATCATCCCCTGGCTGGAGGTGTACGGTCCGGAAGGGGAGATCCTGGTCCTGGCCGCCTACCGGAAGAACGAACTGGCCGGGCTCTGTCCCCTGATCTTGCGCCAGGGAAAATTTCTCCGCCTGCCCGCCCGCCTGCTCGAATTCGCCGGTTCCCCCCTGAGCGACCGGATGGATATGATCATCCCCGAGCGGAAGGAGGAGGTGGTAGAGCTGTTCTGGGATTACCTCTGGGAGGTCCGCTCCCGCTGGGACGTTGTCCGGCTGGGGGAGATCCCGGCCGGCTCCTTCAACCTGACCGTGACCGGCGACCTGCTCCGGGACCGGAAGATCCGGCATACCTTCCGAACCTGCTCGATCTGCCCCTTCATCCTCCTCGACCAGGATTGGGAGGCCTACCTACAGAGCCGGTCGAAACAGTTCCGCAAGCGGGTCCGGGGGGATTTGAAACGGATCAAGCGGGCCGGGGAGGTGAGGCTCCAGGAGGCGAAGGTTGCGGACTGGAAGCTGTTCCGGGAGATCAGCCTTGATTCTCCGAAAGCCAGACGGGGGACCTCCCTCTTCCTCCGGCCCGGGATCGACCGGTTCCTGCCCGTCTTCCTGGAAAAGTTCGAGGAGGCGGGCTGGCTGAACTGCAAGCTGCTGACCCTCGACGGGGAACCGATCGCCTACAAGCTGAATTTCAAGTTCCAAAACAAGATCTGGCTCTTCAACAGCTCTTTCCGATCCAGCTATGGAAGTCTTCATCCCGGTTACGTTATTATGGCCCTGTTGATCCAGGACAGCATCAAGAATAGTTTCCGGGAGATGGATTATCTCCGGGGCGCGGAGCCCTTCAAGTATCATTATACCAACGAAATCCGCTACCACCGCGAGATCATCGTCTTCAACCGGGCTTTCCGTCCCGATCTTCTCCGGGCGCTCTTCGCGGTGAAGACGGCCCTGAAGCGTCTGCTGGGAAAGGAAACCCGGCTTCCGGGCAAGGGGATCTGAGCCGATGAACGGTGCCGCCGGAAATTCGCGCCTCCGCCGTTTGATCAAGCCGGCGGCCCGGCCGGTGGTCCAGTTTCTCTTCAACCGCCTGGGTCCCCTCTCGTCTTCCCCCGCGCCGGTCCCCATCCTGCTCTACCACTCGCTTGACGGGAGCGGCTCCGATCTCTCTCTTTCGCCGGAGAAATTCCGGCGGCAGATGGCCTGGCTCCACCGGCACGGATGGCGGGTCCTCACCCTGTCCGGGTACGCCGCCGCCCTCAAGGGCGGCACCCTGCGCCCGCCGGCGGCGGTCATTACCTTTGATGACGGGTACAAGAATTTCTTCGCCCAAGCCCGGCCGGTCCTCGACCGCTACGGATTCAAGGCCACCATCTTCATCGCCGCCGATTTTGTCGGCCGGAGTTCCGGATCTTTCTCCCTGCTCGACCTGCCCCTCCTTGACCGGTCGGAGCTGGCGGCTCTCTCCGGGGAGGGTCACGAGATCGGCTCCCACACCCTCTCCCATCCCTCCCTCCCCCGGCTGACCGCCGACCGGTCCCGGCGGGAGATCGAGGAGTCGAAGACCGTACTGGAAGAATTGACCGGGGAGGAGATCGGCTCCTTTGCCTATCCCCGGGGCGATTACACCGCGGGGATAGTCGAAATGGTCCGGACGGCGGGTTACCAGGCGGCGGTCACCCTCCGACCGGGCAACCGGGGCCGGATGGAAGAGATTTTTACCCTGCCCCGGGTCACCCTGCGGCCCGGCGACGGCCTGGGCTACTTCCGGCTGGCCCTGGGACCTTTCTTCGGGCGGTATCAACGGCTCTTCCAGCTGCCGGTCCGCCCCCGGTAAAGCCGAAAGCGGGGGCGCAGTTGGGACTTTACAGAAGGCCGGGGGAATGAGAATATAAACCTCCGATATGACGACCAAGGGAAAACAGACGATTTTACTCGCCCTCCTGGTGCTCGGGTGGGGGTGCCGTTCGGCCCCCGAACTCCCCGAGGCCCCCGATCTCTCCGAAACCCGCGATTACTGGGTCCACCCGGAGGGGGAGGAGGAACTGCTGGCCGACAGCGCCGCCCTGACCCGGGACCCCCGCAACGTGGTCCGGGCCCGAATGAATACGCTGAGTTCCTTCCAGAAGAGCTATGTGGTCGGGGCGGGGGACGTGATCGAAATCATCTACAATTTTCGCTACGAACTGACCCCGGAGGAGTACATCATCGAGATCCAGGACGAACTCCAGGTGGAGTTCCTCTTCAATCCGGAACTGGCCCGGAAGGTTACCGTGCGGATGGACGGCAAAATCACCCTGCCCCTGATCGGGGAGATCGCCGCCGCCAATTATACCGCCCCCGAGCTGGGCCGGCTGATTACCGAGAAATCCCGGCGTTTCATCAGGAACCCGGAAGTCTCGGTGATCGTGGTCCGGGGCAATGTCAAGATCGACGAACTGAAGAAAGCGATTACCACCTCCGAGCGGGGACAGAGCAAGATTGTCCCGGTGCGGCCCGACGGGATGATCTCCCTGCCCCTGATCGGCGATGTCCAGGCCGCCGGGCTGACCATCCCCGAGATCCGCTACGAGGTCAACCGTTCCTACGCCCCCCTGGTCAGGAACCTGGAAACTTCCGTAATTCTCCAGCAGGTGATCAGTCCCAAGGTCTTTGTCCTCGGCGAGGTCGAGAACCCGGGGGTCTATCCCACCAGCGGGCCGGTGACTACCCTGCAGGCGGTGACGATGGCCGGCGGCCTGAAGAATTCGGCCCGGCGCGACAGCGTGGTCGTCCTCCGCGACGTCGGGCTTCCGGTCCCCCGGGGGATCAGGATCGATTTCGATCAGCTCTTCAATCTGAAGGAGAGTTCTCTCTCCGAAGCCTGGGAGAAACGGAAAAAGGAGCTGGCCGAGATGATGGGCGAGAGCCGGGACAGCGAGGCGGCGGAACGCCTTTATGCCGGCCTGGGGAACTGGAGCTTTATCCATAACGACCTGGTTCTCCAGACCAACGATATCGTCTATGTCCCGAAGACCTTTATCGCCGGGGTCAATACCTTCATCGACCAGTGGTTCACCCAGGGGCTCTACAGCCTGCTCCCGGCCGACTCCACGATGGGGTTCATCCTCGATACCTGGGACGTGATCCATATCGACGAGCGGCGCAGCTACCGGGTAGACGAGACGATCGAATAGGGAAAGACTACGCGATGAGAAGATATATCCACGTCATCTTCGCCCGGAAGTGGATCGTGACCGTCTCCCTGCTCACGGTCTTTATCGCCACCGTCCTGATCACTTTCACTACCCCGCCCCTCTACCAGGCGACTGCCAGCATTTACGTGGAACAGAAGGTCGAGCAGCAGCTCTTCGCTCCCCCGCCGCTGAGCGGGCCGGATATCCGGATCTTTCTCCAGACCCAGCTCGAGCTGATCAGCAGCCGGACGGTGGCCGAGCGGACGCTGGAGGAACTGGGTCTGGCGAAGAAGGCCGCCAACCCCACCGAGCTTTCGAAGATGATCGAAAACCTCCAGGGGCGGATCATCGCCGGATCCCGTACCGGCCTGCAGAGCAAGCCCTCGGAAGCCGGCCTCGGCCACTCCTTTATCATCTTCGTCAGCGTCAACGACTCCGACCCGGTCCAGGCCGTCGCCCTGGTCAATACCATTTGCCGGAAGTACCAGGAGTTCTTCTTCGAGGTGAAGGGGGCCCGCAACGTCAAGGCCTATAACTTCCTCCAGAAGCACCTGGAGGTGATTGAGGGCGATATGCGCCGGACCGACCGGAAATTGCGGGACTTCGAATTGCAGCAGGGCAAGACCCTCCTCGAGCTGGTCAATATGCAGAAGGGGACGGTCGCCCTTTACTCCGATTTCGCCGCTTTCCTCGAGGAGTACAACCACCGGCTGGTCGACCTCAATACCGTCCGGGCGCGGGTAAAAGAAGTGGAGAGGATGCTCTCCCAAAAAGAGGTCAGGGATATCCCGGGCGGGGCGATCGGGCGGGAAAAGCCGGTGGTCTTCATCCAGGAAAAGATCATTAACCTGGAGACCGAGCTGGCCCGGCTGAGGAGCCAGTTCACCGAGGACTATGTCCCGATCTCCCATCTCCGGGAGGAAAAGATCACGCTGGAGGCGGTCCGGGAGGAGACGATGCGGGGCCACCTGCGGGAGATGCTCCTCCAGGCCCGGATGGACCTGGCCGAGGCCGGGGAGAGGGTGGAGAGTCTCGACGCCATCAACCGGGAATACTCCCTCAAGCTGGACGACCTGATCCGGGCAAAGTCGGAATACTCCCAGCTGATGCGGGAACAGGAGGCGGCCGACCGGGTTTACCAGCGGCATATTGAGGAACTGGAGAACGCCCGGTTGACGATGTTCAGCGACCTGAGCAAGGTCGCCAACGTCTACCTGCTCGACGAAGCGGCCCAGCCCATCCCCCGGATCCGTCCGAAGACCAAGATCAACCTTATCCTGGCCGTGATCGTCGGCCTCCTGCTCGGGATCTCCCTGGCCTTTCTGGCCGATTTTCTCGACCATAGCATCAAGAGCATCGAGGACGTCGAACTCTACCTGGGAAAACCGCTCCTGCTTTCCCTCCCCGTCCTCTCCCGGGAAATGAGGGAATACGACTGATCTTCGCGAGGGAAGAGATGAAGAAATTTTTCGCCGACATCGACTGCTTCAGGAAGCTGAAGGATTATTTCCGGCCCGACCCGCCCCGGATGCCCGGGCCCGGGGGCGAGGAGGAGTCCCTCCCTTCGGATATCCTTCTCACCCCGCTGCTCAAAGAGCGCTTCGCCTCGCTGCTTACCCGCCTCCAGCGGATTACCCAGAAACGCCGCCTGGTCCTCCAGATCTCCAGCGCCCAAACCAACGAGGGCTCGACCACCGTATCCTTTCTCTCCGGGCGGACGATGGCGGCCAGCAACCTGGGCGATTTTCTCCTCATCGACTGCGACATTTACCACCCCCATCTCCATACCCTGGCCCGGACCGAACTCTCCCCGGGGCTGATCGATCTCTTTCTCGGCACCCACCGGGTCTCCGAGGTGATCAAGCCGACCGCGGTCGATCATCTCTACCTCCTCCCGTTGGGGAAGAGCATCCAGGTTAACCAGGCCCAGATCCTGATCTCCCAGAACATCGGAGCCCTCCTTGAGGAACTGAGAAACAGTTACGACTGCATCCTGATCGACAGCCCCCCGATCAATCTCAGTTCCCTGACCGAGATCATCGGGAGTTACATCGACGGAACGATTTTGGTCATCAAGGCCAACTACACCCGCCGGGAAGTTATCCAGGCCGCGATCAAGATCCTCGACCAGGCTGGTGTGCCGATCAGCGGCCTGATCCTCAACGAACGGCAGTACGTGATCCCGGATTTCGTTTATCGGCGTATGAGATGACCGGCAACCGCCAGGCCAGCGTCCCCCCTTCCCGTTCGGCTCGCGCGGCTCGCCGGCCCCGAGAGGGGCAACCCGGGATCGATCCGCTGAACCTGGCGGTGATCCTCCTGGCGCTTTTCCTCGGCTTGATCCTCAGTTTCGCCATCACCACCGGCTGGCAGCTCCTGGCCGGGCTGGTCCTGGTCCTGGCCGCCCTGGTCGTCTTCTGTCGGCAACCGGTCCTCGGGGTCTATGCCTTCATCCTCGTCTCCCTCTGGCAGTTTACGGTCCTGCCCAAACTGACCCTGGCGGCGGCGATCGGGTATCTCGCCCTTTTTGCCTACATCTATAACCTCCTGCTCACCGGCCGGGTCCGCTACCGCCGGACAGGTCAGGAGTGGCCGTTTCTCCTCCTCCTTGCCGCCATCGGAATCTCCGCCGCCGGGGCGGTCAACATCCCCTGGCTGCTCCGCAAGACCTTCACCCTGGTCCAGCTGCTGATTCTCTACCTCCTGATCGCCAACCTGATCGATACCCGCCGCCGACTCGCCCAGCTCCTCTGGGTAGTCCTCCTCTCCAACCTGATCACCGCGGTTTTCTCCCTCTACCAGTACTTCCGGATCCCCGGATTCCGGGCGATCGGCCTCGGCAAGGACCCCAACTACACCGCCGCCGCCATCATTATGGGGATCTTTTTCGCCCTCCCTCTTCTCCGACGGGGCAAGACCGCCGGAGGGAGAGGTTTCGTTCTTGTATCTCTCGGCCTGATGGGTCTGGCCTTCCTGCTCACCCTTTCCCGGGGAGGGTTCGTCGCGTTGGGCCTGGTCGGGATGTACTGGCTCCTCCAGGAGAGGCGGAAGGGCCGGGCGCTGATGATCGTCCTGGCCGCGCTGATGGTCGGCGCCTTCTTCGCCCCGGAGAGATACCGGGAACGGATTTCGACCCTTCAGGAATACCAGACCGACCCTTCCCTCGCCTCCCGATTCCAGGAGGCGCGGGCGGCGCTGATGATGATCCGGGATTACCCCTTCTTCGGAGTCGGGTTTGAGAATATGCCGGATAATTACGCCCGCTATGTCACCCCGGAAGTGGGCAAGGAGGTCCGGGCTGCCCATAACCTCTATCTCAACCTGGCCGCCGATATCGGGCTTATCGGTTTCGCCGTCTTCACCTGGATAATCGTCATCTCCTGGAGATCCCTCCGGCGGGCCGCGAGGTCAAGCCCTCCCGGCGACTGGCTCGGTTACGCCGGACGGATGATCTCCCTGGGGTTTATCGGCTACCTGGCGGCCAGCCTCTTCGTCAGCAACCTGATGGAGAAAGAACTCTGGATAATCCTGGCCTCGGGGACGGTGCTCGGGGGAATAGCCGTCGGCCGCGGGGACAAAGCGGATGGGAATAACGGGAAAGGAAACGTAACATCCAATAGCCAACAGGGAATAGCCAATGAAGAAACCCCCGCTTCGGCAGGTTGATCCTGCCGGTCTCTCCCGGGGACGGAAATTTCTGTTTTGGCTGCTGGCCGAAATCATCCGGGAAGGGGGCTGAACTTAAGCCTCATCGAGCGGGCGTTGCACCTCCCAGGCCCCCGCCGGCTTCCGGCCGCGGATAAAGTCAAGGAACCCGGCCAGGTTGGCCAGGCTCAGCCCCCAGATCGCGTAAGGGTAGTAGAAGAGCGGATTCTTCTTTCTCGCCCCTCGCCCTGCCCGGCCGATCCCGGCGGCGGCGGCGAAGACCGCCTGGAGAATGAAGACCACTCGGTAGAAGGGGCGATCAAGCAGGAAGAGGGGGGCGAGCAGGAGCAGGAACATAAACAGCCAGAGCAATCGCTTGCAGATCTTCCGGGAGAAGAGTTCGAAGATCAGCAGGGGCCGGAAGGGGCGAAAGAGCCGGGGCCAGACCATCCCGATCGCCGTCCAGCCCTTCCAGACGATCCGGGCCCTCCGCTTGAATTCCTGCTCGGCGGCGGTGGCCGTCTCCTCCCGGGCAACGGCCGAGGGCCGGTAGACGACCCGGTGCCCCTGAAGAAGGATCTTCATCGGGATGATAAAATCCTCGTGGACCGAGTCGTCGAGCGGTTCCCAGAGCCGGCGGCGGATGGCGAAGATCGATCCGTTGGCCCCGATCAGCGCCCCCAGCCGTCCCTCGCCGGATTTGAGCAGGTTCTCCAGGGTCCAGTAAGCGATCTCCAGCCGGCCGATGGGGGAGTGTTTCGGGTTTCCGTACCGGAGCCGGCCCACCGCGCAGCCGATTCGGGGATCGGCAAAGGGTCGGACCAGTTCTTCCAGCGCGTCGGGGGCGAAGATGGCGTTGGCGTCGGTGAAGACGATCAACTCCCCGGAGGCCAGCCCCAGCGCCCGGTTCAGGGCCTGGTTCTTGCCCCGGTTCTTCTCCTGCCGGATTATGATCAGGCGGGGATCGGCGAATCCGGACAGTATCCGGTCGGTTTGGTCGGTAGAGCCGTCCGAGATTACAACCACCTCCAGTTTCTCCGGGGGGTAGTCAAGGGCCAGGGTGGTGGCGACTTTCTCCCCGATTACCGCCTCCTCGTTATGAGCGGGGATCAGGAGCGAGACTTTCGGTTGGCGGCGGGGGTAATCGGGCTCCCTCTGACCGCGAACCGCCACCAGGCAAGCGAGGAGCAGCGGGTACACGGCATACGGGTAGATGAGGGCGAAGACCGAAGCCCAGAAGATAAAGATCCAGAAATTCATAGTCCGAAGACGGCGAGGGGCTTTCCTTCCCCTAACATTTCAGATACCGGTTTTATATAGTATTTTCTCCGGTTTTTATAGTATTTTCCCGTTGTCCGGGAATATTTTTTCCCCGGAATCGGAGCAATTAGCCCCCATCCCCAGACAAGGAGCAAAACCGATTATAGAGTCCCAGACAAAGACCCCGGCGCCCGGCCTCTTTGCCGGCCGCTTCAAGACCGATTTCGGAATTGTCTTCTCCGGGAAAAGCCTTTCCGTAGTGCTCGGCTTCGTCACCACTCTCCTGATCGCCCGGAACTTTTCCGATGCCGAGTTCGGTATTTTCTCCGCCGCGCTGGTGGTGATGCAGACCGCCGCCATCATAGCCAGCCTGGCGCTGGACAACGGACTGGTCCGCTATCTTTCGCTCTACCTGGAAACCGATCGCCCCCGGGCCGCCCGGATGCTGGCGGTGGCGATCCGGATCCGCCTCGCCTCCGGTCTGGCGGTGCTGGTCGGCGGTTACTTTCTCTCCCCGCTCCTGGCCGTCGGTCTCTTCGGGAATAAGCCGGAATTGATCACTCCGCTCCGCCTGGCTTTCGCCGGCGCCTTCTTTCTCTCCCTGCGGGGACTGGCGGTCAGTGTCCTTCAGTCCTACCGGCGTTTCTTCTCTCTTTCAGTGGTGGAACTGGTCGGACCGGCGGCAAAAGTCCTGGCCGTGATCGCGCTGCTTTTCGCCGCCTCACTCCGGCCGATCCCGGTTCTGGTGCTCTATGCCGCGCTTCCCCTTCTCTCCGCCGTCATCGGTTCTCTCCTGCTGCCGCGGCACCCGCCCGAAGCGGGTGGGGGCCGGCGCGATGTCTTTCTCGAACTCTTTCACTTCAGCAAGTGGGTGGCGGTATCCTATATCAGCGGGGCTATATTCGAGCGGCTGGATATTCTGATGCTGACCCGGTATATGCCCCAGATGGGCGAGGTCGGGGTCTACGCGCTCGGTTATCGGCTGGTCGCCCCGCTGCTGCTGGTCTCCAGTTCCCTGATGCTGATCTGTACCCCGATGGCTTCCCGGATGACCACGGTTGCCGAGTATCGAAATTATATCGCCTCTATCCTCAAGATCACCGTCCCGGTCGGCCTGTTTTTCTGTATTCTCTTCCCCTTCTCCGGGCCGCTGATCGGTTTTCTCTTCCGCCGTCCCCTGCTGGAAACCGCCGCCGCCGGACGGGTTTTCAATATCCTTTTAGTCGGGGTGGTGATCCAGGTGATCGCCGCCCCCCTGACCCTGATCGCCTATGCCGAGAGCAAGCCCCAGATTCTGGCCTACGCCGACCTGATCCGGCTGGCGGTCAACGCGGCCGGCAATTACCTTTTGATCAAAGGGGCTCTCGGTTTTCCCGCCTGGGGGATATACGGGGCGGCGGCGGCCACTGCCCTGACTATTATCGCCGGAAACGCTTTTGTCCTCGGCTACGTCTACCGGCGGGTGTTGAAGAAAAGTAACACTCAGTTAGATAGACTGAAGGAGGAAGACTTTTAGGGGTAAATTATGCGCGATCATATAAAACTTAGAGCATCTGAGTTGGCTGACGAAATAGCGATATTGTTTTATCCGGTGACCGCGGGGTTTCCGAGAGAAGACCAGGTATTTCAACCTTCAGTCTTCGACCTAAATACCTGAGTAATTACGAGGAACAAGCCGTTTTCGGAGGAAACCGGATGAAGGAAAAACCCGAGAATCGAAACTCCCCCCTGGTCAGCGTGATCATCCCGGCCTGGAACTGCGAGGGCTCCCTGGAACGGGCCCTGCGGAGCGTTCGGGAGCAGACCTACCGGCCGCTGGAGATCTCGGTGGTCAACGACGGCTCCACCGACGGGACCGACGGGGTGGTCCGCCGCTTTCTGACCGACCGCCCCGGCCTGGAAGTTGCCTATTCCGTTCAGGACAACCAAGGGGCGTCGGCCGCCCGAAACGCGGCCGTGGCCGCCAGCCGGGGCGAGCTGCTCTGCTTTCTTGACGCTGACGACACCCTGGACCCGGAGTGCGTCCGGGTCCTGGTCGATTATCACCGCAGCTACCCCGAAGCCGGGGTGATTTCCGGGGGCTGCCGCTGCCGGGAGTATGACGCCTCCGGGCGGCTCTTCCGCCGCGGAGTTTTTCAGAACCCCGCCCTCGAATTCCTGCCCCCGGAGCGGGCGTTTCCCACCCTTTTTGTCCGGAACCTGCTCGGGATGATCTCGGTCCTGGTCCGTCGGGATGTCTTTGAGCGCTCCGGCGGCTTTGACTCCGCTTTGAGCAACTGTGTGGACCTGGACTTCTGGCTCCGGATCTCTCCCTGGAGCGCCTTCCTGCTGGTCCCCGAGGTCCTGGGGACGGTGGAGAAATCCCCTTCCGGCCTGACCCGGGATTCGGGAGGGATATCCCGAAATATGCTGAAAGTGCTTTTCCGCCACCGCCGGGAGCTCTTCCGGGAACATCCACGCCAGGCGGCGGCGATTTTCCGCCGGGCCCGGGCGACCGCCCATCTGCTCTCGTTTGCCTGCTGCCGTCCGCCGGCCCGGATCGTCCATCTGCTCGGGCTGCTCCTGACCGCGCCGTCGCTGGTGTTTTCCCGTCCCGCCCGGAAGCGGCTCTATGCCTATCGCTCGACCTTTCGACCCTTGCCCTTAAAGGAAGAAAAGGAAGAAGAAGATGGATAAGATCCGGGTGGCCCAGATCGTTTGCACCGCCGCCTTCGGGGGACCGGACTCCCTGGTCCTCTCCCTCTTTCGGGGGTTGGACCGGGAACGTTTCGTCTCCTCCCTGGTCTTCCTCGAAAACCGGCTGACGCTCAACCGGCTCCTGGCGGAGAAGGCCGAGGAACTGGGGATCCCAACCCTGACCCTGGAGATGCGGGGCAAGCTCAACCCGGGGGTGATGAAGAAGATCGCCGCCTTCGGGAAGGAGAACCGGGTCGAGATCTTTCATTCCCACGGCTACAAGCCGGATATCCTGGCCTGGCTGGCCGCCCGGTTTCTCCCGGTTCATCTGGTCAGCACCCTCCACGGCTGGGTGGATAGATCACCCCGCCACCTCCTCTATAAGCGGCTCGACCTGGCGGCGGTGAAGCGGTTCGATCACCTGATCGCCGTCTCCCGCCCGATCGAGCGCCAACTGCTGGCCGCCGGGATCGCCCCCGGGCGGATCACTCTGGTTACCAACTCGGTGGAGATGGAAGTCCCGGCGGGGGAGGGGGGTGGGGCCGGCGTTGG
Source organism: Candidatus Erginobacter occultus (assembly GCA_030765265.1). Lineage (GTDB taxonomy): Bacteria > Auribacterota > Erginobacteria > Erginobacterales > Erginobacteraceae > Erginobacter > Erginobacter occultus. The sequence continues at coordinate 9,617 of JAVCCZ010000147.1, read as the reverse complement.
CGCGGCGGAATCGTGGTTAGACGGGCCCGGCCCGCTGATCGGGATGGTCGGGAGGCTGGACGGGGAGAAGAACCCGGGGTTGCTTCTGGAGGCCCTCCCCCGGCTCCGGGAGGAATTCCCCGGCCTGCGCTGCCTCTTTCTCGGCGAGGGGGAGCTGCGGACGGGGCTGGCGGCGCGGGCGGCTGAGCTCGGGGTGGCCGGGTCGGCGTTCTTCCCCGGCTACCGGCGCGACGTCCGGCGGATCATCCCCCGGCTGGAGGCGGTGGTCTTCACCTCCCACCGGGAGGGGATCCCGATCGCCCTTCTGGAGTCGATGGCGTTGAAAAGGCCGGTGGTGGCGACAGCGGTCGGAGGGATCCCGGACGTGATCGAGGATGGGGTCAACGGATTGTTGATCGCCCCCGGCGACGGCGGCGCCCTGGTCCGGAGACTGAGCCGGCTGCTGGGGGACGCGCCGCTCCGGCGCCGGCTGGGCGAGGCGGCGGGCGGCCTGGTCGAACGGGAATATTCTTCGCGGCGGATGGTGAACCAGGTGGGAGGAATTTATGAAAAAGTCGTCTCCGGCTAGGCTTTCCCTGACGATGATCGAGCCGCTGGGGGAGGGGGGCTGGGCCCGCTATTCCTTCTGCCTCCTCTCCCGACTCGCCCCCCGGCTCGGCCGGGTCGTCCTCTTTACCGCCTCCTCCACCCCCTGGCGGGGAGAGAACCTACCCTTCCGTCTCCGGCCGTCCCTTTTCGGGGTCTCCAACCGCCTGATCGCCTTCTTCCGCCTCCAGCGGTTCCGCCGCCTCCGCCGCCTGCTCAAGGCGCTGGAACTTCCCCTCAACCATTTCCGGATCCTGGCCTGGTGTCTTGCCCGGAAACCGGATATTCTCCATTTCCAGGCGGCGTACTGGCTGGAGGCGTTGATCATTCCCCTCTATTCCCGACTCGGCATCCGCCTGTTCTATACCGCCCACGACCTGCTTCACCACCCGCCCTACCCGGGCGATCGGTTTCTCTTCCGCCGCCTCTACCGGAAGCTGGACGGGATTATCGTGACCGCCCAAGTCCTGAAGCGGAGGCTGATCGAGGAGTTCGGGGTGGAGGCGGAGAAGATCGCCGTCATCCGGATGGGGAATATCGACGATCCGGAAGCTCCGCCCGGGGTCTCCCCCGCCCGGGCCCGGAGCGAGCTCGGGCTCCCGGCCGGGGATCCGGTGGTGCTCTTCTTCGGGATTATCCGGGAGTACAAGGGCCTCGATATCCTGCTTCGGGCCTTCGCACTCCTGCCCGGGAAGGTGGATTCCGCCCGGCTCCTGATCGCCGGTGAGCCAATTGGCGACTTCGCCCCTTATCAGGAAGAGATCGACCGTCTCCGGATCGGCGGCCGGGTGAAGATCTTTGCGGGCTTTATCCCCCCCGACCGAACCCCGCTCTTCTTCTCCGCCGCCGACCTGGTGGTTCTGCCTTATCGCGAATCCTACACCTCGGCCGTTATCCCCCTGGCCTACTCCTACGGCCGCCCGGTGGTGGCCAGCCGGGTCGGGGGGCTGGGGGAATACGTCTCCGAGGGGATGAGCGGCTATACTTTCGAGCCCGGCGACAGTCAAGACCTGGCGGAAAAGATCTCTTTCATCCTCTCCGACCGGGAGACGGCCGGAAGGATGGAGAGGTTCATCCCGGCGTATTACCGGGATAATTTTTCCTGGGAGGAGATCGCCGACGCCACCCGGTCTTTCTATCTTGAAGGGATTTGACCTTTTCTTATTGAAACTCGCGGTTGACGAAGTTCACCGTCAGAAAAACGATCTCCGGCGGGCAGAAGAGGCGGATCTGGTGGGTGGTCATACCCACCCCCCGGGTAACGTAAACCCGGCTCCCCAGGACCGTGAAGAGCCCCTGGTCGTAATGGGTCCCCGCCAGGAGGCGGGCGAAGAAGGAACCGAACACCGGCAGCCGGACCTGCCCCCCGTGGGTATGGCCGCAGAGGATCAGTTCCGGCTGGTGGGGGGTGAGGATATCCAGCAGGTAGGGCCAGTGGGTGAGGACGATCTGGGGAAAACCCGACTCCCGGCCGGCGAAGACCTCCGCCACCTCTTCCTGAGAGGGGTTGAGATCGAACCCGACCAGGTCGAACTCCAGGTCTCCCGCCCGCAGCCGCCGTCGCCGGTCGCGGAGCATATCCACCCCCGCCGCTTCGAGCCCTTGCAGCAGCCGGCGGGATTGGCGGTGGGAGATATCGATATTCCCGACCACGCCGTAAACCCCGAGGGGGGCCCGGAGGCGGGCGGCGGCGGCGATGGTCTCTCCGGGGTCGGCCCCGGTCTTGATAAAATCCCCCGCGATCAGGATCAGGTCGGGGGCCAGCTCTTCGACCGTTTCCAGCAGGCGCCGCTCCCGTCTCCCGGCGTCAATGATGTGGAGGTCGGCCAGGAAGACGATCCGGACCGTCCCCGGGGAGCGGAAGTATCCCTCGATGGTGATCTCCTCCTCGGTCACCGAGAGCCGGTAAGGTTCGATAAACCGGCCGTAGCCGTAGAGCCCGGCCAGAAGAATGACGGCCAGGACCAGGGCGGTCCGGAAGCGGGATCGTCCCCGCCGGTTTTTCCCGTTTATATTCATCCTCAAGGCGTTTCTATCTGGAAAAATATTGATTGAAATTTCTCGACCGGAATAATCCCGATTAAATCATACTTGTCATCACCGCCGGTGATCAAGTAGTATCCTCCCCGGTCCCGGAAAACGGCCCGAGCGTGCCGGGGCCCGGAGCTGGAATCGCGGATAATGGAGGCGGAGCCAAATACCCGGCCTATGAACCTGCTGAAGAGATCAGTCCAGATCCTGGCCGCCGTCATCATCATCCTCCTCACCTCCCCGGTCTTCATCATCTCGATCATCCTCCTGGTCCTGACCACCCGCAAAGGTCCCTTTTATAAGGGGGACCGGGTGGGGAAGGACGGGAAGAATTTCCAGATGTACAAGTTCCGCTCGCTCCTGCCGGGGTCGGAGGACAAGATCAAGGCCCGGCTCCTCCAGCCCAGCGACCCCTTCATCACGCCGGTGGGCGGGGTGCTCCGCCGGCTGAAGATCGATGAACTCCCCCAGCTCTTCAACGTCATCAAGGGGGATATGAACTTCATCGGTCCCCGGCCGATCCGTCCTATCTTCTACGATTATTTCCTGGAAACCCTCCCTAACTTCCAGGAAAAGTTCCGGATCAAGCCGGGGCTGACCGGTCTGGCCCAGGTGCTGGGCGATTACCAGACCCCGGTGATCTCAAAACTCCGATATGAAATCTTTTACAACAGCCGTAAGAATGTCTTTCTCGACCTGAAGATCGTTCTTTTGACCCTGGGGCTGTTATTCCGCAACCTGTTCGACCGCGGGAAACGATTGTAATAATAAACAGAATTCAGAATCCCCAGATACGAAAACCGGGCCGGGGACTGACTGCCCCGGTGAAGGAGATTGGTTATGAATGCGACGTCACCACCCCCCGAGGAGAAAAAGAGTTTGAACCAGGAGCGGATCGAGAACTACCGGAAGCTGATCGCCGAGGCGGAAGCGGACTGCCGCCGCCATCCCGACTATCCCGATCTCCACTCCCAGCTCAGCATCCTTTACTACGGGGTCGGCCGGATCGAGGACGCGATCGCCGAGCTCCGGACCGCCCTCGAACTCAACCCCCGCTATCTGACCGCCCGGCGCCAGCTGGGACTTTACTACCGGGATTGCGGACGCTACGAGCAGGCCCTACAAGAACTGGACCGAATCCTGGAGATCGATCCCGCCAACGGGGAGGCCCTGCTGGAGCTGGGGAGCATCGCCGCCGCCATCGGCCAAACCGAAAAGGCGATCGGTTATTACCGCACCCTCCTCCAGACCAGCTCCCGGAACTTCGAGGCCTGCCTCAAGCTCTCCTCTCTCTACGCTGACCTCGGCGACTATCCGCTGGCGATCGAGCTCCTCCGCCAGGCGATTGAGATCAATCCCCACTACCCGGATCTCCACTATAACCTCGGGCTGCTCCTGGAAGCGACGGGGAATTTCGAGGAAGGAATCGCCGAGTACCGCCGGGCGGTGGAGATCAACCCCCGCTATCTGAAAGCCCTCCAGAAACTGGGGACGGCCTATGGCGAACAGGGTCGTTACCGGGAAGCCCGGACCGAGCTCTCCCGGGCCCTAAAAGTCAACCCCGACTTTCCCGAACTGCATTTCCAGCTCGGGGTGGTCCTGGCCGCCGCCGGGAAGAAGGAAGAGGCGAAACAGGAATACGAAAAGACCCTGGAGATTCAGCCCCGCCATCCGGAGGCCCTGAACAAGCTGGGTAATATGTACGAGACCGCGGGAAGGTACGAAGCGGCGATCGAGAAGTTCCGCCAGGCAATCGAGGTCAACCCCCAGAACTTTTATTCCTATCTCCGGCTCGGGGTCTGCCGGCATAAGGACGGCCGGTTCGAGGAGGCGGTGGAGACCTTCCGGGCGGCGATCGAGAAGTTCCCCCGGGTTGCCGATCTCTACCACAACCTGGGCTATATCTATCTCCGGCGGCGGATGTTCAAGGAGGCCAACCAGGCTTTCCAGCAGGCGGTGGAGCTCGACGGGAGTTACCGGGCGGTCCAGGAAAACCTCCGGCTGATCTACGGTGATCAGGACTGGGTCGATGAAAGGATCCGGGTTTACCAGGAGAAGGTCGCCGCCAACCCCGATTACGCCGATCTCCACTTCAAGCTCGGTCTCTCCTTTAACGAAAAGGGTCTGGACGAGAAGGCGATCGAGTCCTTTACCCGGGCGCTGGAGATCAACCCGGATTATATCGACGCCCGGACCAACCTCGCCTTCGCCCACGCCAACCGGGGGGATTACAAGCGGGCGATCGAAGAGATGGTGAAGGTGGTGGCCGCCCACCCCGATTACGCGGATATGCACTACAACCTCGGCCTCTTCTACGCCAACAACAGCCGGTACACCGAGGCGATCAACGAGTACGAAACCGCCATCGAGATCAACCCCAATTACGCCCACGCTCACGAGAAACTCGGTTTCCTCTTCGGGGAGAAGAAGATGTACGACCGGGCGATCGACGAGGCGAAGATCGCCCTCCAGATCGATCCCCTGAACAGCGCCTTCCACTCCAACCTCGCCTTTTTCTACGCCAACAAGGGTATGTACAGCGAGGCGACCCGGGAGTACCGCAAGGCCCTGGAGCTCGACCCCGACAACCCCGAGTTCCACACCAAGCTCGGGGTGCTTCTGGGGGACCGGGGTATGGTGGACGATGCGATCGGCCAGTTCAAGAAGGCTCTCTTTCTCAACCCCGAATATATGGGCGCCTATATCAACCTGGCGCTGATGTACGAAAAGAAGGGCTGGAAGGAAATGGCGCTCGAGACCTGGGGAGAATATCTGAATCGCAAACCGGACGAGAAGTGGCGCCGGCAGGCCGAAGAATACATCAAGAAACTGAAAGGCTGAACGCAATGGTGGCGCTCAGCGGACCGCCACCCGGTCGCGCCCTTCCTCCTTGGCCCGGTAGAGAAGGCAGTCGGCCCGGTCGAGCAGTTCGGACAAGTTTTTATCCCCGCCGGCCAGTTCGGTTACCCCGGCGCTCAGGGTGACCGGTATCCCCTCGGAGTTTTTCCCCCTCCGCGCGGTGATTTCGGCCACTTTCTTTCGGCACCTCTCCAGGAGGATTGCGCCGTCGGCGGCCGTGGTCTCCGGGAGCACGGATAGGAATTCCTCCCCGCCGTAACGGCCGAGAAAATCCTGTTTCCTCATTTCTCCCCGAAGCAATTGAGCGATCTGCCTCAAGAGCCGGTCGCCGGCCGGATGCCCGCAGAGGTCGTTGACCGCCTTGAAATTATCCAGGTCGATCATTGCCGCGGCCAGGGGCCGCCGGTAACGGCGGGCCCTGGCGAATTCCTCCTCCAGCCGCTGCAGGATATGACTCCGGTTGAGCAGCCCGGTCAGATCGTCATTCATAATCTGCTCCGCGTAACTCTGATGCCGGTCCAGGACCGCCTCCACCATCGCCAGCAGCTCTTCCCGGTGGAAGGGTTTGGTCAGGTAGGCGTCGGCCCCGGTCCGGATACCCTTCACCCGGTCATCGACCGAATCCCGGGCGCTCAAAAAGATAAACGGGGTCAGGGAATCGGGGTGACTATGCCGCAAGCGACGGCAGAGTTTATAACCGTCCATCCCCGGCAGCATAATATCCGCCACCACCAGCGAAGGCCGATCCCGGGAGACCAGAGACAGGGCTTCCTCCGCGTCCCGGGCGGCCAGCACCTGGTAGCCCGCCCGGTCGAGGATGTAGTGGACCGCTTTCAGGATATGGGGTTCGTCGTCGACCACCAGGATCAGATTCCGCTTCTGCTTCATCCCGCCCGCTCCGTCGTCGGGATGAAAAAGCTGACGGTCGTTCCCCGGGGAGAACTCTCCGCCACCCCGATCGTCCCACCGTAATGGTGGACGATCTCCCGGGAGATAAAGAGGCCCAGCCCGGATCCCCTTTTGCGTTTTTCCTGGCGGTAGAATTTCTCGAAAATCTTTTCCCGGTCGGCGGCGGCGATCCCCCCGCCCCGGTCGGTTACCGCCACCCGGGCCCGGATTTCGCCGTCTTCCTTTACCCGGGAGACCTCGACCCGGACGGTCTCTCCCGGGGGCGAGACGGCGACGGCGTTGCTCAGCAGATTGATCGCCACCTGCTGGATCCGGTCGGGATCGGCGAAGACCAGGACCGGGTCGTCCGCCAGCGCCGGTTCGATCGAGACCTGTCTCGAGAGGGCCAGTCCTTTCAGGGTTCGGATGGCTTTGTCGACCCGGTCGGCGAGGCTGAAGACCTCTTCCTCCCAGCGCATCGTCCCCGCCTCGATCCGGCCCAGGTCGAGGACATTGTTGATCAGCCGGGTCAGGCGGTCGGTGTCTTCCCGGATAATCGAGAGAAATTCCCGCCGCCGCTCCTCGGCCATCGTTTCGTCCTCCAAAAGAATCTCGGCGAACGATCGCAGCGAGGTCAGGGGGGTGCGCAGCTCGTGGGAGACCAGGGAGAGGTAATCGGATTTCTGCCGGTCGAGCCGCCGCAGCCGCTGGTTGGCTCTTTTTAGCTCCCGCTCGATCTTCTTCCGGGCGGTGATGTCGCGGGTGACCCCGACATATCCGAGCGGCCGGTCTTGACTATCCCGTAGTTCGCTCAAGGAAAGAAGGACATCGATGGTGGAGCCGTCCTTTTTCCGGTTGAGGATCTCGCCCCGCCAGGTCCCGTCGGGTCCGTGGTTCCGGACCATCTCCCGGGCCAGGTCGGGAGGGTTGCCGGAGATACCCGGGAAGAAATCGGCAGCCTTCCGGCCGATCATCTCTTCCGGACCGTAGCCGAGCAGCGTTCGGACCGCCGGGTTGACGTAAACGATCCGGTGCTCGAGGTCGGTGACCAGGATCATCTCGCTGAGATTCTCCAGAGAGAGCGCGAGCAGGTCTTTTCTCTCCGAGCTCTCCTTTCCCGTCTTTCCGAGGGGGACGCTCCCCGGATGCGGGGGGTGTTTATTTTCGGTGTTCATCGGTATCAGTCTCCAGCCGGGAAGGTCGGCCCTGCCGGTCCGGAGGCAAAATAAATTTCGTTCTCAAATAACTCGCGCCGAGTATATCAGCGGCCGGAATAATTGCCAGGGTTATTCCCGGCGGTTGACAGCGAGGTACGGACGGTTTATCTTGTTGTCCGACAAGCCAACCTGCCAACGAGGACTACAATGATCTACGGCCAATTACGCGAATATTTCTCCCGGTTGATCGAGGACCGGGGATGGAGGGAGGAAGCGATCCGGGTCCGGGCCCGGCCGTTGACCGCCGAGGAGGCGATCGGAACTCCTAAGGACGGCGACTACCCGCTGTTAAAGGGGAAGGAGCGGTTGATGGAGGCTCAGTTCCGCGAGGCCCGAGGGCAGGCCTACGCCGACCAATTCGGAGATTTCGAGGGTTCCTTGCAAGAGATAACGGAGTTGGAATTGACCGATAACTTCCACCGGGCGGTCTTCATCTCCTCGCTCAACGCCGTGATGCGCTCCCTGAACCTGATCGAGGGGACGGTCCATTGCCGGGACCGGGAGCCGGAGGAATGCGGCCGGGCTCTGGATGAGTACCTTTTGGGTAAGTTCGGCCGGCCGGAGCGGGCGGTCCTGGTCGGCCACCAGCCCCGGCTCCTCGAGGCGCTCGCCGCCCGTTGCCGGGTCCGGGCGGTTGATCTCGATCCGGAAAATATCGGGCGGACCCGGTCCGGTGTGGTTATCGAGCCCCCGGAGGATATCGGGGAACTGATCGAGTGGGCGGATCTGCTCCTGGTCACCGGGACCACGATTGTCAACGGGACGATCGAGCTCTTCCTCGGCCTGAAGAAGCCGGTGATCTTTTACGGGGTGACCATCGCCGGTCCCGCCCATATCCTGAACCTGAACCGTTTCTGCGCCCGGGGGCACTAGTAGCACAGGCGGCCCGCCTGTGAACTAGTAGCACAGGCGGCCCGCCTGTGAACTAGTAGCACAGGCGGCCCGCCTGTGAAAGCAGCACGGACATTCCGGTCTGTGTTGCCTTGCCCCCGCCACCCGCTGGTGGTATTATGCCCCTGATGAATCAGCCTCTATATGATGTGATAATAATCGGCGGCGGGCCGGCCGGGTTGGCTGCCGCGATCTACACCGGCCGGGAGAAATTATCGACCCTGATCCTGGAGAAGTCGATCTGCGGCGGGTGGCCGAATATGACCGGGGAGATCGAGAATTATCCCGGCTTCCCGGAAGGGATCAACGGGATGGAACTGGCCGGACGGTTCAAGTCCCAGGCCGAACGGTTCGGGGCCGGGATCCGGGAATTCGAGGAGGTCCGCCGGGTAATCCCCTCCGGGGAGACAATCCGGGTGGAGACGGAGAAGGGCGAGTACTCCGGCCGCTGCCTGGTCGCCACCCCCGGAAGCCGGATGAAGGAGCTCGGCGTCCCCGGGGAAAAGGAGCTGCTGGGGAAGGGGGTATCCTACTGCGCCACCTGCGACGGGCCCCTCTATAGGGAGAAGGAGGTGGCGGTGGTCGGGGGCGGGAATGCCGCCCTGGAGGAGGCCCTCTTTCTCACCCGCTTCGCCTCCCGGGTCCACCTGGTCCACCGCCGGGATCGCTTCCGGGGGGAGAAGTACGTGGTCGGGGAACTTGAGAAGACCGGGAAGGTCAACTTCGTGCTCGAGGCGATTCCGGTTTCGATCAACGGCGAACGGAACGTGGAGTCGATTACCGTCCGCAACCGGCCGGCCGGCCGGGAGGAAGAGATCGCGGTCGAAGGGGTCTTTATCTTTGTCGGGGTGGAGCCGAATACCGGTTTTCTCAGTTCCGTAGTTGATCTGGACGAGAAAGGGTTCATCCTCACCGACCCGGAAATGCGGACCTCGCGCCCCGCGATCTTCGCCGCCGGGGATGCCCGGTCGGGGAACGTCCGGCAGGTCGCCGCCGCTTGCGGTGAGGGGACGGCCGCCGCCCTGGGGGCGCGTGCCCTGCTGGTCGAATATTGATCCGGGAAAAGTTTGGGAGATTAACGATGCCGATTTACAGTTATCGCTGCCGGGATTGCGGGGAGGTCTTCGATCTTCTCGAAGGGGTCTC
>JAVCCZ010000211.1 GCA_030765265.1 Candidatus Erginobacter occultus | reverse complement strand
AGGATCGACCCTTTCAGCCCGGTCAGCTGCTCCTTGAGCTTCCGCATCTCCTGGCGTTTCTCCCGGATCACCTTCTCCAGGACCTCGACCTCCAGCACCCCCTGGTCGATCCGCCGGGAAGACTTGATCGCGTTCTTCGGGATCCAGACCTTGGCCTGCCCGAGATCGACCAGGTAGGCCTCGTCGGTCCGGATCAGGGTCTTCAACCTTAATTTAACCAAATTCATATCCTGTGACAACCCCCCCGAGGTTCCGCTTGCAACCATAGTAATTCCCTCTGCTTATCGTATTTTACTCTGCTGAGAATATGATAACAGATCACCTTGACTTGTCCATAATTATTATCCCCCCGGCGGCGGCCGGGGCGGGTTCACAGCCCCCGGAAAACGGTGACGATCGTCCCCGGGGTCGAGCGGTAGAGCTTGATCTCGTGGTCGGAGGGCCCGGAGTAGGTCCAGCGCTTTTCCGGGTCGGGGTCGGACCAGGTCGTTCGATTGCGGCGGGAGACCTGTTCCGCTCCCTCCCAATCGACCGAGAGCCGGGTTCCGTTGACATCCAGAATCACCCCATTCTCCTCACGCAACGGCTGTCCGGAGAAATGCCAGTAAACGCTCCCCCGATGGGATAGGGTATCGCGAACCTCGATTCTCCGGTCCTCGGTCTTGTACAGGGTCACTTCCCGGGTCCAACTGTTCCCCCTTTCCCGGAGGCGGGTGACCGAACGGGAAATTTCGGAATCGTCAACCCAGCTGACCAGCTCCGCCCCCGAGTAATCGGAGAGGATATCGGCCAGGTTGGCCCGAGTCTTCTCCCCGGATTTTTCGTTGGCGGTCAGACCGGTCAGGAACTCCTCCGGCCCATAGGAGAGACTGAGGATATTGTTGGCGAAACTGTATTTCGCCTCTCCCGACTTGGCCGCCGGATAGGCCGGGTCGAGGGCTAAAAAGAGAGCGTTTTCTCCCCAGCCGGAACGGTGGACTATCCGGTCGGGCTGGGTAACCAGTTCCGGAAAACTCTCATCGTAAACCCCATCCGGCGAATCTTTGGCCAGCATCGGTCGATAGACGACCGACGATCCGGCGGCGGGAGGGACAGCGGCCAGGCCTTCGTTGAGAAACCAGTAAAGATAGACCGGGTTCAGGAGGATAGCGAATGGTCCCCACTGCGAGGAGCCGTAGCCGTAGAGGTTCTGGCCGTAACCGCCGACCCGGTGGGTATCGGCGTAGTTGTACATCGCCTGGAGCAGCCATTTCGCCTCCGAGGCCAGCCGGAGATGTTCGGGATCGCCGTCGTCAAGAACCGTGGTCGCCACCGCCAGCGGAGCCATAAAGTGGCCGAGGTGGTTGGGATGGAACTCCTCGCCCTGGGCCGGGCTGTACCCGTTGTGGGGGGAGGACTCGATGATCCACTGGACCTGGCGGGCAAAGTTCCGCTTCCAGTTTCGGCCCTCTCGGTCGGCCTCAGGGATCGTCATCCGGTTGGAGTAAAGGGCGACCCGAAGCATCTCCTGAAGGAAGATCCCCTGGTAATGGCGGGAGTTCTCGGGAAGGGTCCAGGTATCGTCGTAACTGAGGAGCCGGTTGGCCCACTCGATCATCTCCCCTCCCCGCTCGCCGCCAACCAGGTAACCGGCCACGGCGTTGAGCCCGCAGATAATCCCCTGTTCGGAATGCCCCTCCCCGCCAAACTTCCGGCGCTCGAGGGCCAGCTGGTAAAACTTCTCCCGGATCTCCAGCCTTTCCTCCTCGTTGAAAAGCCCGCTGGAGAGAACAGCAAGATAGGATTCGGCGAGGTCGGCGATATAACGGCTGTGTTCTTTCCCACCCCAGTCAAAGCTCTGATCCCGGACCAGGTCGAGGAGGTTCTGCTTGAAGTAGAGCCCCGTCGGCCGGTACCCGGTGACCAGGTAGATAAAGGCGGCGTTGGGGAGGTAGTCGTAGAGGATGGCCTGATCCTCCGCTTCCGCCCGGTCCCCCTCGTAAATCTTGAAGTAGCGCCCGGTGGCGAAGTCGATCCAATCAGCGTACTCCCAGAGGGAGATATTCGTAATCGGTGCCGCCCCCCGGAGCGAACCTCCCGAGCCGTTGCCGAAGGTATTGTCGAAAGGAGTCGGGGACTTGTAGTCTTCCGGGGTCAGGGTCGGCTTAACAGTCGGGATCGGTATCACGGTCGGCACCGGGGTCAGTGTCGGCACCGGGGTCGGCGGCGGGGTCGGGGTGGTGAGGAGGATACCGAAGAGTTCGAGGTAGGTCTGCTTGTAGGTATCCTGGAGGAGCGAGTATCCCAGCGACTTCTTGCGCGGGTCGTAAGGTTCGGCCGGGGGGACCCACTCGAAGACGGCCGGGGTCGGCCGGGGGGCGGTAAAAGTTCTCTTCTCTTCCGGGACCGGGGTTTGAACCGGCAAAGCCGCATTCTTCACAGGGGCGTCTTCCAATCCGCTGCCGCCGCCGGCGGGGGCGCCGATATCGACCTGGTAAATCTTGATATTACCGTGGCGGTAATCCGACCGGATCCAGAGATAAGCGCCGTCCCAGGCCATATCCCAGGCGTGCCGTCCCTCGGGGAGGACGAACCGGCGGCCGGTCTTGACCCCCTCCCGGTCCAGTTCATAGACCGGTCCGTAAGATTCCTCGGTGTAAAGCCCCGCCCAGAGACGGTCGCCGACCGCGGCCACCCCCCCCTGGGGGAAACCGACCTCGATCCGGTCCACCAGGCGGAGCGGTTCCCGGGGATCAGTGGACCAGATGTTGATATAATCCTGGACATTATTGGCCGAGAGCAGCTCCTGCCGCTCCGGATCATAGAAAAGTCCGGTGACGTTGCCGTAGGAACGGACGGAGAGTTCGTACTCCTCGGGACTTGATTCCCGAAAGAGGCTGATCCCGGTCTCCCAGGGGTCGGCGATGTACCAACAGTCATTATCCGGATTCCAGGCGATCCCGATGTCCTTACTGGTCTGGAGGCCGCTGACCCGGTCCACGAGCTTTCCGTCATCCGGATTCAGCTGATAGATAATGTTATCCTTCGCCACGTTTTCGTAGAGATAGCCGTCTTTCCAGGCGATCCCCCCGTAGTAATCGTTCCCGCCGGCCATCGAGAGCAATTCCCCGACCACCATCGCGGCATCCGGTTGGGAAGGCGGAACCGGCGGGTAAGGGTACCCGGAGGCCGGGGTGGCGGCGGCCTTGGCCGCCGAGGGGGCCTGCCAGACGTAAATCTTTCCGTCCCGCCCGGCGGCGAAGATCTGCTCTCCCTCGACACAGACCCCCTGGAGCGGCTGCTCCATCTCATCGATCACCCGGTAGAGCAGCAGGCTGGCCTTGTCCCAGACGTAGAGGCCGTGGTCGAGACTGGCGGCATAGATAAACGGATCCCGGGCGACCACCGAAGTCACCTGGTTGACCGGCTGGGAAAGGATTTTTTCCAGCCGGAAGCTCCCGGCGTCCCAGAGATAGAGATTCCCGTCGGCGGAGGCTCCGTAGATGTAGTCCGGGTCGGCAAAGACCGAATTCAGGTCGTCCCCCGGGCCGGTCAGGCTCCGGAGAAAGGAGAGATCGGCCCGGTCCCAGATCGAAACCGAGTGCGAGATGCCGCCGGACCCAGCGTAGATCCGGCCCCCGTCGGCAAAGACCGTGTCCAGCCAGCCCCGGGGACCGGAGAGACGGGTCTGGAGGTTGAAGTCGGTCCGGTCCCAGAGATAGATACCTCCGTCGTAGTTAGCCCCGTAAAGGTAATCCGGATCGGCAAAGACCGACTCGACGTAGTAACGGCCGTCGCCGAGGACGTGCCGGAGACCGAAATTCTTCCGGTCCCAGACGTAGACCCGGCTGTCGTCGTTGGCCCCGTAAACATAATCCTCATCGGCGTAGACCCCGAGCATCGACCGGCATTCGGGGACGGTCAGGCCGGTGACCTTATTGTAGGTCTCCCGGTCCCAGATATGAATCTGGTTATCCTGCCCGGCGCCGTAGATAAAGTCCCGGTCGGCATAGACCCCCAGCATCCAGCCCTCGGCCCCGTCAAGAACGGCCAGGAGGGAAAAGTCGGCCGGGGTGGCGGAAGGCGAAGCGACCGGGGTCGGGGTCGAGGCCGGGGGCGGGGTCGCGGTGGGGTCGAGCATAATCCGGGTCCCGAAAGTCGGCGAGGGCACCGGCGGCGGGGTCGCCCGGTCCGGCGGGGTGGGAAGCAACATCGGGGTGGGCGGCGGGGTGGGCGTCTTCAATCCGCGCGGAGTGGCGGTGGCGGTGGCGGTGGGAGGCGGGGTCCGGTAATCGGGCGGGGTGGCCGAGGGGGGCGGGGGCGGGGTGGGCGGGAGGCTTGGCGTGGGGGTCGGGGTCAGGGTCCGTTCTCCCTGCCAGACATAGATATTGCCGTCGGCCGAGCCCCCGTAGATGAAATGGGGGAATCGATCGCCGGTCCGGTAAAGGTCGGCAAAGACGCTGTAGAGGGGGGCGGAGGAAGCCCGGGATACGGTCTGGAGCGAAAAGTCGGCGAGCGACCAGACATAGAGAGCGCCGTCCGGGCCGGCCCCGCTTAAGTAGTTCCGCCAATCCGAAGCCAGACCGGCGACCGGTCCGGGGGGGCCGCCTTCCCCGGTCGAAAGGCTGAAGTCGGCTTTCGACCATCCGGCCAGGGCCGGCGAGGAGCCTCCCCCGTAGAAATTATCCCCGTCAACCGCCGTCGCCCAGACGATATCGGCTGAGGCGGAGAAGGCGTTGGCCGGGGCCAGGGTCTCCCGGTCCCAGAGAAAGACCGCCCCGTCGGCGAAACCGCCGTAGATATAGTCCCGATCGAGGCTGACCGAGAGGACCGGGCCGGCGCCGCGATTGAAAACGGTCTGGAGGCTGAAGTCGGAGGCCGACCAGACGTAAACTCCGCCGTCGTTGTTCCCTCCGCAGATCAGCTCCCGGTCGGCCGCCACCGAGTACATAAAACTGCCGCCCTGGTCGAGCGAGGCCAGCAAGGCCAAACCGCCGGAACGGAGATCAAAATCCCAAGCGTAGACCGTCCCGTCCTCGCTGGCCCCGTAAAGACGACGCTGGAACAGCCCCTGGTGGCCGGCAAGTCCGTAGATATTCCCCTCGGTATAACCGCCGACCGACCCCTGGAAATAAAATCCCCCCGGACCCCGCTCCCAGATATAGACCGAGCCATCCCCGGTCCCGCCGTAGAGATAGCGGTCGTCGGCCCAGACCGACCAGACCGGCGGCCCGACCTCGATCGTCCCCACCAGGTCAAAGGTCCCCTCCCCCGGTCCGGGAACGGGCGTAACCGGAGGGAGCGGGGTGGGAGAAGCGGTGGGGGTTGCCGTCCCGGCGGGAGTCCGGGGGGCGGGCGGATAATCTATCGGGGACGGGGATAGCTTCCCGGACTTGGGCAAACCGCTGCCGCGAGCAGAGCCCAAGAGCGAAGGGTTGTCTCCCCACCAGACATAAATCTGAGCATCTCCGCCGCCGGTAAAAATGTAGCGCGGATTTTCAGCCGTCTCTTCGTGCCGGTCAGCAAAAACGCTATGGAACGTTTCGGAAGCAACGGTGCAGACGGTCTGGAGACTGAAATCATCGGTAGTCCAGACGTAAAGAGCATCTCCCCCGCCGACCGCGGCGATGTACTGCCGGCCGTCGGAACTGAGATCGGAGACGCTCTGGTTTCCCCAGGTTGAAGCAGTGAAGTCGGTGAGCGACCATCGACTGAGGAAGCGAGCGCTGCCCCCGGCGTAAAGATAATCATCATCTATCTCGGTAGCGTAAATGGGTTCACTGAAGGCGGCAAACTCGGTCAAGAAAGTAAAATCGCTCCGATTCCAGCCATAAACTGATCCATCCTGCCCGCCGGCAAATATATAATAGTACGGGTCAAGACTGACCGAATGCATTGGATCGACCGCGGGGGCGATAACGGTCTGGAGGGTAAAGTCCCCGGCTGACCAGACATAGACCCCGCCATCGGCATTGGCCGCGCAGATCAGGTCCCCGTCCGCCGCCACCGCGTTCATAGACGGCGGAGGCGTGGTCTTGGGCTCGTAATTGTAGTATTCCCAGGAACCGTTCTTCCGCCATTCCCGGACTACCCCCCCTGAAGTTGCCCCGTAAAGACTTTGCGGATCGGTAACCGTATAACCGCTCAAACCATATATTTCCTCCAGGAGATCTATGGTGATGACAGTCTGGAGATTGAAAGCCCCGCTTTCATTCCGATCCCAAATATAAATACTCCCATCATCGGTGCCGGCACAGAGGTTAGCTTCGTCGGCCCAGAGCGACCAGATATTTGATCCACCGGCCTCAATCGTTGTCATCAGAGCAAAAGCCGCGATGCTGGGAACCGGTGAGGGGGTAGCGGTTGGAGAAGGCGAGGGAGAACGAGTCGGTACAGGGGACGGAGTAGACGGTGGGGTCTTGAAACCTTCCGGGGTCGGAGTGGGGGTGGCAGACGGGGGAGGGGTGGGTGTGGGGGTGGCGAGAGAGATTCCGAATAATTGCCAGTAAACCAGGCGATAAGCTTTGCTGAGCAACGGATAGGCCAGGGTTTTTTTCTTGGGGCTGTAGTCCGTCTGCTCCAGGACCGTCCGCCGGGTCCGGGTCCGATCGGGGGAGGTCACTATTACCTCGATCTTGCCGGAAGGGTAGCTGAAGAGATAGTCCAGATCCGGGAGGTAGACCCGGGAGAGAGTTCCGGGGGAGACCCAGGGAGGCGGCACCGGGCTGGGGGTGGGAATGGCGGTGGGAGCCGGGATGGGAGTCTTAAAATCTTCCGGAGTCAGGGTGGGGATCGGGGAGAGAGTCGGAGAAGGAGACGGGGTTTTCCCATCATCTTTGGCGATGGCATCGGCTCCACGGCCGGTGGTCGCTCCGAACCGGGACGAGGTGGGCTGGAAGCGGCTACTGGAGAAGGCCGGTCCGCCTTCCGCTCGGCGAGCGGAGAAATTGATCTCTCCTCCCGGGATGATGATGCCCGGACGGGGCGGGGCGGAGATGGAGCCATCTTCGGCGGGGAGAGGTCCGGAGATCCCTCCCAGCAGGACCGCGGCCGCCAGGGCCGCAAAGATTAACTTTTTGCCTGGTTGTTCCATCTTCAATACCCCGTTCTGATAGTTAGCTGTTGTTTCAATATATCGGACCGGTCTGACCGGTCGGAAATTTTCGGATTTTTCGATTCAATTCATCGGCCGGGCGGCCAGGGCGGTGATGATCGCGTCGAGCTGGTCTTCGCTTCCCCGGCTGAGGGTGACTTTCAAACCCTGGACCTTGATCCCCTGGTCGGAGGCTTCCATCGCCGACATAATATCAACCAGTTCGGGGATGGTGATATTTTCCAGGTCGATCGTGACCAGGGTCTGGCGGTAGAGGTCGGCCACGGTCTGATCGCGGGAGGGCATCCGCTTCAGCCGGGCGGACGGAGCCTGTTCCCGGATCAGCCTTTCCAGATAACCCTTCAGGGTGGCCTCCCGGCCGGCTCCGGCCAGCCGGACGGTTACCCGGCCGACCTCCCGGGTCAGATTCCGGTAAGCGACCTGGGCCCGGACCATTTTGGAGAGGACCTCCTGGCGACCGGCGACGTCGCTTTGCAGCTCGGTCCAGCGTTGGTAAAGGGAATCCTCGCTGACGAAAAATAGGTAAAGCACCGCCATCAGAAACAAGAGGCAGCCGCCGACTATCACCGTCCGTTTTTCTCTTGGTTGCAAGCCCATAACGTATCTCTCCCGGTTTTTCTCCGGACATCCCGACTCTTAAGCCCGGGATATTTCGACCCGCCGGATGACTCTGACGCATCCGACGGAGCCGCCGGAACCCGGCTGATTCTACCCTATTGCGTTCCCTCCCGCGAGGCCAGGGGGAGCAGGTACTCGAATTCCACGGTCACCAGCTCGCCCCCTTTCAGGAGGGTCTTGGAATCCCGGGTCTCCCGGATCTTGTCCCCATCGAAGTACTCCGACTGGGCCAGGGCGTTCTTGATCAGTTCCGCCGACCGGTAGTTGTTGGTCCGGCCGCGGAAGACAACCCGGTTTTCGTCGATATCCATCACCACCACCTGGACCTTGATCGACTCCGGCACCACGCGGCTGATCTCCCGGAGGATATCGAGAGCCGAAATCGAGACCAGTTCCCGGTAAAAATTCAGTTCCTGGACGGCCTTCTCCAGTTCCTCTTCCATCACCCGCAATTCCTGGCCGGGAACCGGGACCGGGGCCTCGGGGAAGGTCAGGCGGACGATCTGCCGGATCCGCCGGTCGATCTTTTCCACCTCTCTCCTCTCCATCCCGATCTTCCAGAAAAATCCCAACGCCAGCAGGGCCAGCACCCCGGCGGTCAAAAAGCCGGTTAAGATGATCCGGCGGCGAATCTTCTTCCAGGCCCCGGTGAAGGCAAACTCCTCCCGCCGGAAATCGACCCGGTCCCGGGTGGGTTCGGTCTCGCTCAGGGCGAGGCCGATCACGGCGGCGGAACCGGGGCCGGGCGGGGTCCGCCGGGAACGGATAATCGAAGAGGGGCTGATCTCGACTATCTTCAACCCCGTTTTCTCTTCCAAGTACTTTCCCAGGCCCGGCGCGCGGCTCCCGCCCCCGGTCAGGACCAAACGGTCGGGAGCCCGGCCGCCGCAGGGACCGGAGGCGGCGGTCACGGTCCGGAGCAGTTCGACCCCGAGAAGATCGTAGGCGGCGGCAAAGGCCGGTGCGGCTGTACCCGGCTCGGCGGCGAGCTTTCGGGCCTCGGCCGCGATGAAACCGCCGCCGGCAGTTTCGGCCAGGGCGGCGGTAAGGGTATCGCCCCCCCAGGAGATCGACCGGACAAAGACCACCCTCCCGCCGAGGAGGAAGGCGGCCCCGCTATGGGCGGCCCCGATATCGAGGAGCATCGTCACCTCGGCGGGGTCGATAAGCGGTGAAGCGACGGCCGCCCGGCAGTTCCCCAGAATGTCGAGGTTGACCCGGGTCGGGGTGATCCCGGCTTCGGCGAGCAGGCGGAGACGAACTTCCAGGACCGATTTCTTTACCGCCGCCATCATCACCCGGGCCTTCCCCTTCGGGAGTTCTTCCACCACCCAGAAGTCGATGATCACCTCCTCCAGGGGGAAAGGAACGTGGAGTTCGGCCTCGGAGGCGATCACCTGGCGGATCTGGGCGACCCTGGTGAAGGGCACCTCGAGCAGGCGGATAAAGGTCGAAGAGAGCGGCAGGGCGGTGGTGATCACGTCTTCCTTGAGCCGCATCCCCTTGACCAGGGTCCGGAGTTCCTCCCGGACCAGCTCGGCCGGGGCGGGTCCCGGACCCTGCCGGGGGATAACGGCTTCCCGGTAGTCGGTCAGACGGGGGGTCTTGCCCCCTCTCTTCAGGGCGGCGACCCGTATCGCCCCGGTCCCGATCTCGATCGCCCGGCAGGATGGCGCCGGCCCGGATCCATTCTGAAACAGTTTCTGAATTTTCATAATATCGAATGTAAACTTTTAAACTTCGAACTTTTAACTTCGAACTTCCTACTCCTCCACCCGCCAGTAACAGATCACCACCCGGTTATCCTGCCGCTGGACCACGGCGCGGATCCGGACCGTGGTTCCCCGGAACTCATCATCAACGACCTGGCCGACCCGGCCTTCGGAGAGGATGTTGAAGTACTCGCTGGTAACCTTGAATTTTTCCATAAATTTGGTCAGGATCTGTTCCCGCAGGTACTCGTCATCGTTGACATCCGAGACTTTCTCGAACGGCAGTTCCTCTCGGGCAGCGATGACATCGGCCGCCAGGCTGGACTGGTCGTCGTTTTCGTCCTCGAGCATCACTTCCAGGATCTCCCGGGGGGCGGTGTTGATATTCACCTTCCCGTCCCCGTAAACCGTGAGGTAGCCCCGCAGCCCGAGGAAAGGTTTCGGCGCCCAGGGATCGATCAGCACCAGACCTTCCTCTTCCGACTCCTCCTCGATCTCTTCCCTCCGGGGATAACCGACCAGCATCTCCCGGGGCACCCCCTTGAGCTGGGCCAGCTCCCCGATCGTCTCCATCGGACCGGAGCGTTCAAACTCATCGGGGCCGGAAGGCGGTTTGTCCTCGAACCAGTCAACGATGGCGTCCAGGGTCCCGGCCGGGGTGTCGAAGAGTCTCCGGGCGAAGGGATCGATCCCGTCGGCCGCGTCGGCCAGATCCCGGACCTTCCCCAGCAATAATTGGATCGCGAGATATTCCCGGGATTCTTCATCGATCTCGATCTCTTCCTTCTCCTCTTTATCCTCCAGCTTCGACTCGGCCCGCTCCAGCGCCCGGGCCTCTTCGCGACTCTTCTCGATCACTTCTTTCGGCCGACGCTTTTCCGGATCTTCCTCCTCTTCGCTCTCCCCGGAACCACCGGCGGCCAGTGTCCGGGCCGCCGCCACTTCGGAGACGCCGTCTTCAAGAATCAGGTTAATGTTGAACTTCCGGTCCTCGTCGACGATCTTGAAGATGAACTCCCCCCGGCCGAGTTCGGACCAGGATTGCGGCAGGGCCCAGTCTTCGTCGAGCCCGTCATAACCGCTATCGTCCTCCTCACCGGAGACCGCCGTTTGGCGGCCGCCGGTCGCGTCCTCTTCCCCGGTCTCCTCACTATCGGCCAGTTTATCTTCCTGGAGGACCCGGATAGCCTGGTTGAGCCCGGCCTGGGCCAGGAAGAACGCCTCGGTGCTGTCCCGGGCGCCGATCGCCATCATCGCGTCCAATCCGCTTAAGTAATTGTACTGCATCACCAGGACCCCGAGGAGGGCGATCATCAAGACCACCGTCAGCAGGACCACCCCGGATTCTCCCCCGGAGAAACCAACTGGGGACTTGAGTCGACGTAGTAAAGGCAAATTCTTCATTTTAACTCAATCAAAATTCTTATTAATTCCAAGCCGGACGCTTTACAGCTCCTCTTCTTCTTCCTCTTCCTCCGGCCGGGGGGTCATCGGGAGGAAAGCGGTGGTATGGAAGCGGACCGGCTCCTCTTCCGGCAGGCCGACGGCGAGGGTAATCCGGACCCCGTAGGGGAGAACCGGCGGCTCCTCCCCATCTTCCTCTCCACCATCCTGTCCGGCCGGCTCCTCCCATTTCCAGCTCTTGACCCACTCCATTCCGTCATAGTATTCGAAATTCAGAGCCCGGACGTTCTCGGCCAATATTATCTCCTCTCCTTCTTCAAACGGTTCTTCGAGGCTGAAGTAGGGGGCGGCCTGCATCAGGAGCAGACCTTTCTTCTCCCCGGCCCCCAGGTAGTAACTGATTTCATAAGAATCGTAACCGACTTCGGTTTCGCTCCTCTGGAGCGAGGTGGTGGTAATCATCCGCAGGGTATCGCTCTCCCGTCCAGCGGACCACTCATCTTCCCCGAAAAACATCTCGCCCTTTTCGGCGAACAGCGGCTGATAGGCGCCGCTGATCTCCCGGGCCAGCGTGTCGAGGACGATCCGCCCGGTCTGGTAGATGTCGGAGACCTGGTTGTAATTGGCGGTGGTCTTCACCACCATATGGTAAGACCCGTAAACCGAAGCCAGGATAACCGCGCCCAGAGTGATGGCGATCAATATCTCCATCACCGTGAATCCGCCGTCCCGGCGGGGTAACGGCTGCTTGAATCGCTGCTTCAGCAATCTCTCACTCCTCCGGATCCATCTCCTCCGGCTCGAAATAGAGGTTCACGATATAGGTAGCCAGGGTTATCTCGGACGGATCATCCTCTTTGCCGGAGGGCCGGTTCCGGCGGTTGACTTCCACCTTCGCCTCCAGCAGGGCCGCCAGCTCGATCTCTTCCACCCCCTCCTCGAGCTTTAAAGCCGGATGGGGCTCACTGCCCGGGCCGGAACTCCCCGGCGGCTCGAAGAGACCCGCCTCGTCGGCGAGAGCGAAAAAACCATAGATCTCCAGCTCGGCCAGCCGCTCCCGGGCCATCAGCCCGGCCACGGTCAACTCCCGGCTCCGGCGGATGTTGGAGACCGTGGTGGCGTGGGTAACCAGCAGGGGCACCACCCCGACCGCCAGGATGGCCACGGCCACCATAACCTCGAGCAGGGTAAACCCGGCGTTTCTCCCCGGTTTCATATCAGTCCGCGTGTCAATTAACCATTATCTCCGAACGGCCGGTATACGGCTTGACCCGGATCCGGGCCTTGTCCCCCCGGACCGTCTCCAGGGAGATCACCGCCCCGTTGGAATTTCCCCGGGGATAAAACCTGATCACCGGCTCGAACCCTTCGGTTACCTTGGTCTCCAGCTCCACCTGGCCGACCTTGATCTCGGCCGGGATCTGCCATTTCTTGACGATCTCGTCCTCGGCCGCCCGGCTGTAATCGTCGCCGGACTCTTTCTTCCTCCAGACCGAGTATTCCCCCTCCTCCCGGTCGACCCGGAAGGTAAGGGGCCGGCCCTCGATTACCGCCCGGGCCCGGGCGTAATCGAGCGCCCCGGCCATCTCCCGGCTGAACCCCATCAGCCGCCGACCGGATAAAAGACCGGTAAGATTGGGAAAGACGACCAGGAAGATCATCCCGATCAGACTCAAGACCACGGCTAGCTCGATCAGGGTAAACCCCGTGGACCGCTCGTTATCAAGCCGCTCCATCGCCCGCTCCGCTTACTGATCGCCCGATCCGCTGATATCCCAGTTGGTAACGTCGGCGTTCTCGCCGGCTCCCCCGGCGGCGCCGTCCGCGCCCCAGGAGGCGATGTCGAAATCCTGGCCTTGCTGGCTGACCGCACTGTAATGATAGGGGTTCCCCCAGGGATCAACCGGAACCTGTTTCATATAGTCCGGGACCAGGACGGCGAGGGTATCGGGATTTTTATAGTGCTGGGCGTAGTAAAATCCGATCGCCGACTCGATATTCTTAATCTGCATCTGGGCCGCCCCCCGCTGGGCGTCCCCGATCGGCTTTCTCACCTGGATAGCGATCACCCCGGCCAGAAAACCGATGATCGCGATCACGACCATCAGTTCCACCAGCGTGAATCCCTGGTTGGACATAGTCTTTGCTTCCTTTCTTCTCATCTCCTGCCTCCTTTTAGGCAAGTGGTCAAGGCGTGCCTTGACCCTACTTTAGGCACTTTAAACTTCGAACTTTAAACTCCTTCTACGCCATCACCTGGCTCATCTGGAAGATCGGCAGCATAATCGAGAGGACGATGTAACCGACCACCACCCCCATAATCACGATCATTATCGGCTCCAGGAGAGAGGTCAGGGCGCTGACCGTGGTATCGACCTCGTCCTCGTAGGATTGGGCGATCTTCTCCAGCATCGGTTCCAGGGAACCGCTGGCCTCGCCGATCGCGATCATATGGACCACGATCGGGGGAAAGATCCGGCTCTTCCGGAAAGGGCCGGCGATCGACTGCCCGGCCCGGATCGCCTCGATCGCGTCACCGATCGCGGAGGCGATTACGGTGTTATTGACGATCGAGCCGACAATCCGGAGAGATTCGATCAGGGGGGCCCCGCTGGAGACCAGGGTGGCCAGGGTCCGGCTGAAGCGGACCACGGCGATCTTCCTGACCAGGGGGCCGAGGAGGGGGAGCCGGAGCTTGAGCCGGTCGATCACCATCCGGCCCCGGCGGCCGTTCTTCCAGAAATTGAAGAGAAAGTAAAGACCGGCCGCGATCAGGATCAGGGCCCACCAGTAACCGCGGACAAAGTCGCTGACGCTCAACAGGATCACCGTGGGGAGGGGCAGGGCCTGCTGGGTCTCGGCGAAGATGCTGGTGATGGTGGGGACGACGTTGACCAGGAGGAAGACGATCACCGCCACCCCGATAAAACCGACCAGGAGCGGGTAGATCATCACCGAGCGGATGTGGTTGCGCATCTTGACGTTCTTCTCGGTCAGGTCGGCCAGCCGCTCCAGGACCACGTCGAGGGCGCCGGCGGCTTCCCCGGCCTCGATCATATTGGTATAGAGCGGCGGAAAGATCCGGGGAAAACCCTTGAGGGATTCGGCAAAACTCTGGCCGGCGTTGACCTGGTCCCGGACCTTGATGATCACCCTTTTCAGGGGGCTTTTCTCCAACTGGTCGATCAGGGCGTTGAGGGCCTGGACCAGCTGGAGACCGGAAGCGAGCAGGGTGGCGGTCTGCCGGGTGAAGACCGCCACCTCGCCGGCCTTGACCCGGTGAAAGATTCGGGAGATCGCCTGATCGCTCCTCAGGTCGATCTTCTCCTCCGACTCCGTCACCTCGGTCGGGAAGAGCCCCTGGCGGCGGAGCTTGGAACGGGCGGCGGCGGCGCTGTCAGCGTCGATAATCCCCGACGCCTGTTCGCCCTTCCCGTTTAACGCCTTGTAATCAAATACCGGCATAAAATTTTTCTCCGAAAAATTTTAGACTTCGATAATGTCTTCCTGGGTGACCCGGACGACTTCCTCGATGGTGGTATTCCCTTCCCTGACCTGGCGGGCGCCGTCCATCCGCAGGGTCCGCATCCCCTTTCTCAGGGCCGCCTTCTTGATCACCCCGGTATTGGTCCGCTCCAGGACCATCCGGCGGATCTCGTCGTCGATTAAAAGAATCTCGAAGATCCCGCTCCGGCCCATATACCCGGATTGAAAACACTTGTCGCAGCCCCGTCCCCGGTAGAGAGTTTTCTCCGGGATATCGTCCAGGGTGAGGCCGATCTCCTTCAGGGCTTCTTCTTCAGGACGGAAGCTCTCCCGGCAGTGGGGGCAGATCGTCCGCACCAGCCGCTGGGCCATAATCCCGACCACCGAGGAGGAGACCAGGTAGGCCTCGACCCCCATATCGACCAGCCGGGTGATCGCCCCGGAGGCGTCGTTGGTGTGGAGGGTGGAGAAGACCAGGTGGCCGGTCAGGCTGGCCTGGATGGCGATCTCGGCGGTCTCGTGGTCCCGCATCTCCCCGATCAAGACCACGTCCGGGTCCTGCCTGAGGATCGAGCGGAGACCGCTGGCAAAGGTCAGCCCGATCTTGGGGTTGGCCTGGATCTGCCCGATCCCCGCCATCTGGTACTCGACCGGGTCCTCGACGGTGATGATATTCTGCTCCTGGGAGTTGACGGCCGAGAGGGCGGCGTAGAGGGTGGTGGTCTTCCCCGACCCGGTCGGCCCGGTGACCAGGATAATCCCGTGAGTAAGCTTGAGCAGCCGGGCGAAGAGGGCCAGCCGGTCATCGCTCATCCCGAGGTCGTGAAGACTGTAAATCTGGGCTGAGCGGTCGAGGAGTCTGAGCACGATCCGCTCCCCGAAAGAGACCGGGATCAGGGAGACCCGGAGATCGATCTCCCGGTCGGTGATCCGGATCTTGATCCGGCCGTCCTGGGGGAGACGCTTCTCGGCGATATTCAGGTTGGCCATAATTTTGATCCGGGAGGTGATCGCCGACTGGTACTGTTTGGGCGGGGTCAGGGCTTCGTAAAGGACGCCGTCGATCCGGTAGCGGACCCGGAGTTCCTTCTCAAAGGGCTCGATATGGATATCGCTGGCCCGGGCCTTGGCCGCCTCGAAGAGGATCAGGTTGACCAGCTTGATCACCGGGGCCTTGGAGGCGATGTCGAGGAGATCCTCGGCCTGGTCGGCCACGGTTACCTGCTCGGCGGCTTCGTCCTCCTCCATCCCCTCCATCACCGCCTCGGCCGCACCCTCGGCGTGGCCGTAGGAGCGGTTGGCGATCCGGACGATCTCGTCGGGCGGACTAACCACCGGGGTGACCTCTTTCTCCAAAAGCAGCCGGAGGTCATCGAGGGGCTGGACCTCGAGCGGGTTGGCCATCGCCACCCGGACGACCCCGTTCTCCTCCTGGAGCGGAATCAGCTGGTGGGCGAGGAGGAAGTTAATCGGCACCCGGGAGATGATCTCCTTATCGACCATCTCCTCGGAGAGGGATTCCAGGTAGGGAAGGTTGAGCTGGCGGCCGAGCGCCCGGCGGTACTGCTCCTGGTTGATCGCCCCCAGTTCGAGGAGAATATCACCGATGGCCTGGCCCCGGGCGGGACCGGATTGCCGGGCCCGGGCCTTGGCCAGGGTTTCATCGTCGATGGCTCCTTCTTCGAGAAGGATCTCTTCAACTGTCCGATTCGAGATCATAGGTAAATTTTCCCCGTTTACTGATGGAAACGCCCGCTGCCCCGGGCCGGTTCCTCCGGCTCCTTGTCCCGGCCGAACGAGACCCGGGGGATACTATCGAGGAGGGAGCGCCGGGGGGGCGCGCTCTCCTCCTCCGGCTGTGCCGCCGCCCCCTCCGCCGCCGGGGCCGAGACCGGAGGCGAGGCGGGGATCAGCGCGTTCTCCCGCTCGCCCATCCGGCTCAGCTGGGCGGCGTGTCGGGATTTCAGGTCCTGGTAGGACTGTTGCTCATCTTTCCGCCGTTCCTCTTCCCGGGCGGCCTGTTCGGCTTCCTGGGCCTCCATCATTCCATTGATCTCCGGGGCGTGGCGGCGTTTGAGATTGGTCAGGTCGGCGATCTGCTGGGTGGTCCGGACCACCCGGGGGGTGATAAAGATCAACAGGTTGTTCTTCACCTTCCGGGTCGACCGGGTCCGGAAGAGAAGCCCGAGGAGCGGGATATCGCCGAGGATCGGGACCTTGGAGATCGA
Source organism: Candidatus Erginobacter occultus (assembly GCA_030765265.1). Classification (GTDB taxonomy): domain Bacteria; phylum Auribacterota; class Erginobacteria; order Erginobacterales; family Erginobacteraceae; genus Erginobacter; species Erginobacter occultus. The sequence continues at coordinate 30,956 of JAVCCZ010000211.1, read as the reverse complement.
CTCGTTCCAGTCGTCGCGGATCAGCCCGCCGATCACGATCGTGTGGTTGTCCTTGACCGTGACCATCGTCTTGGTCTCCCGGTCGAAGGTCTCGGGGGTGAGGCGGATCCCCGATTCCTGGCCGCGTTCGAGCAGGCTGGATATCTTCTGGTGGATCTCCATCCGGACCATCTCCGACTTGGAGATATTGGGGGTGATGGTCAGCTCGATCCCAACGTCCTTGTACTCGATATTCTGGAAGGTCCGGTTGGAGTCGGTCCCGGTATCCTCGATCTTGGAGAGGTAGGGGATATTCCGGACCACCTTGATCTCCGCCTCCTCGTTGTCCATCGTCAGGATCTGGGGGGTGGCGAGGATGTTGACATCCTGGTTGGTCTGCAGCGCGTGGAGCATCACCGCGAAGTCAGGGAGACTGGTCCCGGTCCCGGCCATCTTCTGGATAAACCCGACCGACATCCCCTGGGTCCCGGGAGAAGAACCTATCGTTCCTTCCGCTCCTCCGGCGGCCCAACTGCCCAGCCCAAGGTTGAAGGCCGACTGGGCGAAACCCTCGGCGTTGTTCCTCCCCGCCGACATCCCCTCGACATCGGGAAAACCGACCCCGTTCTGATCCATATCGAGCCATTCCACCCCCAGCTCGAAGGTCTTTTCGTAGGAGATCTCGGCGATCAACACCTCGACCAGGACCTGGTCCCGGACCACGTCCAGTTTCTGGATGATCTTGATGATATCGGCGTAGGTTTCCTGGGGGGAATCGATGATCAAGGCGTTGGTCCCCTTATCCTCGCTGATCAGGACCGGGTCCTCCCCCCCCTTGGGCTGCCGCTTGGAGACGATGGAATTCAAAACCTTGGCCATCTCCTCGGCGCTGGTATTCTTGAGGAAATATACGTGAATCCGGGAGCGCTCGGTCTCCACGTCCAGCCGCTTGATCAAGTCCTGGACCCGGCGGGTATCGTCGTCGTTGGCCAGGATGATCAGTGAATTGGTCCTTTCGTCGGCGATAATCTTCAAGGTCTTGTCCACCGCTTCCAGCTGGCCGGGGGGCTGGCGGCGCCGGGGGGTGGGCGGAGCGCCCGGGACTTCTCCCGCCTCCTCGATCACTTCAGCCAGGGAAGCGGCCAGCATATCGGCCGAGGCGTAGCGGATCGGGATCACCGTGATCTTGGTCTCGTATCCGGGGATATCCAGCTCCTTGACGATCTTGACCAGCCGGTGGATATTGGAGGAGATATCGGTGACGATCAGGGTGTTGGTGGTCGGGTAGGCGATCACGCTGGCGTCCTTGGAAAAGAGCTGTCCGAGCGCGGACCGGATCCGCTCGGCGTTGGCGTGCTGGAGCGGGATCAACTGGGTGATGATGGTATCCTCGGGGACGATCTGTTCCAGCCGGTCGCCCACCGCCATCGGGATATTCCGCTGGCGGGCGTCAGCCTTGGAAGCGATCTTGGTCACTTTCCCGGAGGGGACGGTGACGAATCCCCGGACTTCCAGGATCGATTCAAATACTTTATAGACATCCTCCAGGGGGATCTTGGTCGGGGAGATCACGGTGACCGGGCCCCGGACGTTCTGGTCGATGATGAAATTCTTCCCGGTCAGGTCGCTGATGTACTTGACCACCACCCGGATATCTACGTTCTCGAAGTCCATCGAGACCATCCCCTCCTCCTCTTCAAAGAGGGCCTGCGAACGGGCGGGGCCGGGCAGGAGGAAGACGGCAAGGACAATCCCCGCGGCGAGGGCCGGGCAAAATCTGGCTTTTCGGATCTTCATTATTCTCTCTCTCGGTTAGTTAAATTATAAGTGACCTGACCTCGATGGTACCACCGACGAATTTTTATCTATTCCCCAATCCCCATTCCCTATTGCAATTCCAGCAGTTCGTACTGGATCTGGTATTCCAGCTGGATGGTTTCTTTCTCCCGCTCGATCTCAACGATGGCAACCTCCTCGTCCTGAACTTCCTGGAGGAGTTCCAAGGCCCGGGTCTTGCTGGTAATCAGCTCTTCGTTGACCGTCCGGATAATATCCCCCGGCTTGATCCCGAGAAAGGTCGCCAGGTGCCGTTCGGGGAGGACCAGGATCTCGTAGCCCTCGGCCTCGCCGCGGCGGGGCCGCCCCGGCGGGTAATAGGTCCGGCAGCCAACATTAGACAGCGCTTTCATTATCTCCGCCTGAACTTCCTTGACCTCGACCTTGACCCGGTTAACGTTAAGCAGCTGCCAGAGACCCTTCTTGCTGACCAGCCACTTATTGTTGGAGATCAGCTGCCAGATTCCCTGCTTGCTGATCAGCCACTGGTTCTTCCCCAGCGGACGGATCACCCGGGCAAGCGGGACAGCGGGCCGCTCCACCGGGATGCTGTCCTTGAACAACTGGGTCGAAATGGTGAAGATATTTCCCCGGTGATCGAGGACAACCTGGTTGCGGTGGATCTCCAGGACCGTCGCTCCGGCGACCACGTCGCCGATCCGGGAATAGTGCTGCTGCTTCCTGGCCACCTCTTCGATAATCGCCGAACTCCGTTTCGGATCCTCGCGGATTGACGTCCCCAGCAATTTCAGGTTCGGCGGCGGCACCTGGGGCGGGACCGGGGTCGGCGGCGGGCCCTCGACCGGGGCGGCGAACTTTTCCCTCCAGAGATTCCGGCTGACGATTAGGCCGTAATAGTCCGGCCCGAGAGGGGTCGGGGTGGTCAGGACAATCGGCGGGCCGGACGGGAGAGCCGTGACTGCTTCCGGCGGACCCACCTGGTAATAAGTCCAGAACATATACCCACCCCCGCCCGCCAGGATCAGGGCCAGGACCAGGTTGATCAGGGTGACCTGTCTTCTTGTCAGCATAGTAAAATTTTTCCGGGGGAGATTTTATCGTCGGTCCGTTGTCCGGCAGCTCACGATCTCGCTCCGTAGCAGGGCCGGATTGACCCCGGGGGGGATCCGGATCATCTCATCTTCCCGGCCCCGGCCGGTCTGGAGCAGGGACCAGAAGGCCCGGTGGAGGGACTCGACCACCGAACGGGCCCGGCGGTCCAGCATCTCATTCTCCAGGAGGTAATTGGACCGCCCCTGGATATCCCGGGAGACGATCTCGGCGAGCAGCGCCCCCCAGGTGGCATAATCCCCGCTCTCGAGGCCGGCCAGAATCGTCTCCGACTCTTCCAGGTATCCGTCCAGGGTCGCGGCCAGATCGGGACCGGGGACCGGGCTCCGGGCAAAGGTGCTGGCCGAGCGCAGAGGCTGGGGACCGGGGGGGCGGGACCGGGAAAAGATCAGCAGCAGCCCCGCCGCCAGAATCAGGGAGGCCGCCGCCAGGGCCGGCCAGGGAGGATAGAGAACCCGGTCCAGCAGCTTCAGCGGCCGGGTTGCGACCGCCGCCAGCACCCGGCGGGATAGGCTCTCGGGGAAGCGGACCTTTTCCAGGACTTCCAGCGAACTCCAGGCCGATTCCGCTTCCTGAAGCCGGCGGCGGCATCGCCGGCAAGATCCCAGATGCTCTTCCAACTTTTCCTCGACCGGACCCGGCAAATCTTCTCCAAGGATTCGGTCGTAGATATATTCCTGTAATTCCCGGCAGTCCATAAACCTGTTGAACCTCGCTTTTACCCCGGCCGCTCGATCCCCCGCGCGGAAAAACCCCGCCGGAGCTGTTCCAGCCCGTAATGGAGCCGGGAGCGGACGGTTCCGGAGGGTATCCCCAGAACCCGGGCGATCTCCCGGTATTTCAAGCCTTCCAGCCGGCTGAGAATAATCACCTGGCGATGCTCCCGGGAAAGACCCGCCATTTCGCCTTCCAGGATAGCCTCCATCTCCTTCCCCCCCGCTTCGTCCCGGGGGCCGGGGGCCTTCCCGGCGAGAAGATCGGCCATCCGCCGGGGATTGGCGCCGTCCCGGCCGGCCGTCTCGGTCTCCAGAGATACTTCCGGACGCCGTTTCGCCTTCCTCAGCGCGTCCCGGCAGAGGTTGACCGCGATGGCGTAGAGCCAGGTCTTGAAACTCGCCCCGGCCCGGAATTTTCCCGCCTGCCGGTAGACCCGGAGAAAAGTCTCCTGAAAGATATCTTCCGCCAGGTGATAATCCCTGACCACGGAATAGATAAAAGCCATCAGGCGGTTCCGGTAACGGGTCAGAAGCTCTTCCAGGGCTTCCGAATCTCCCCGGCGGCACAGGCGAATCAGCTGCTCGTCGGAAGGGGCCATTCCCTTTCTCTCTTATACGTTGAGGTTGACGGATAGGTTCACGGAAAAACCTCCGCCACCCTACCACGAAAACCGCCGGAGAGACAATTCAAAGAAGAAAAAGGAGAAGCGTCCGCCGGCGGGGCGGGTTACTTTGCCGGGGAGTGGATAATCAGCTGGCTGTGGAATCCGTCCCGGTTGAGGTCGAGACCGGTAACCCGGCCGGGATGGACGGCGGAGGGGGGGGAAGGGAGAGGAACGGAACTTTGATACCTGACATCGTAGGCCGCGGCCGCCGGGGGCCCGAGGAGGGTAAAAAGATGGAGCCAGTAATCTCCGGCCGCGGACAGCTCCAGAAAGACCAGGTCGCTCTCCCGGCCCAAGTCTTCGGGGTCGATAACCGCCAGGCCGAGAATCCGGGAGCCGTTCTGGAGACCGGGGAGGGGAATCTCCAGCCCGGGATCGGGGGCGGAAATCGTTTCCCCCGGGAGGGGAACCCGGTAGAGCAGGAGGGAGTACCGTCCCGGGTAAGCCCGCAGGAGGAGAATATTGTCCCGAAAACCGGAGCCGTCGGCGTCCAGGACGGCCATCCCGACCAGGTTATTGGCTGAGGGAGACGCCAGGGGCAGGACGGCTTCCAAGCCGGGGCCCGATCCGTCAAACCGGAAAAAGAAGATACTCTCCCGGCCGTGATCCCGGGCCAGGACCGCCGCCTCGGTGCTGGCCTGATCCCGGCGGTAATCAACCCCGGCCAGGGCCAGAATCCTGCCATCGGGGGATAACTCCCGGGTTAGATCGAGCTCCCGGACAAGGGCAGGGCCCGGGGGGGACAATTCCCAGCCGGAGAGGAACTTGCCGCCGGTTCGATCCCGCCCCGCGGTAATCACCCCGGAGATATAACCGTCGCCGAAGAGGTCAATTGAACCCAGGGCGGTAATCCAGCGTTCGGGTCCGGGATCGAATCCGTCCCCGGGCGGAAATACCGGATCTTCCCCCGGGAAAAACCGGGGATAAAAGAGTACCGGGAGATCGTACTGAAAAATTTTCCGCTCCCGGGGAGGATAAAGAAAAGCCAGCGCCTCAAGATCGTCCCGGCTCAAGAATTGCCGGGTGGGGAGATCGGGGTAACGGAGATCGTGCATAACCGCCCCCGGGTTGAAGGAATGGCCGATCCCGAGGAGATGCCCGATCTCGTGCAGCGTCGTCTCCAGCAAATCGGAGGAACCGGGGCGGGTCCAGTCATAATCCCGGGCGTTGAACTCGATATCGACTTCCGCGATCCGGCCGGGGGCGGCGGCGGGCCAGAGGGTGGAGACGGCGGCGATCTCCGGGCCGTAGGGCCAGACCGGCGAGACCCAGACCAGCGTGTTATGCCCATCCTGTTCGGCCTGGCCCGCTTCCGACGGTCCCTCGTAAATAAAGGCAATCTCGCCCCGGGATTTCTCCTCCCATTCGGAAAAAGCCCGGCCCGTCTCTTCCACCGACCGCGGGTGGACCGGGGTACCGGAGGACCCGATCCGGTAAAAAACAGCGGTCCGCTCCGGCGCCCAGGAGAGAAAGGAACCGTCATCGCCGGTGCTCACCGTGAAGGCTTGCAGGTTTCCGGCGGCCAGGAGCGCCAGGGAAATCAGGATAGAGATGGCGAAAACTTTCTTCATCACCTTCGTTGGAGCATATTTTCGTTGGGACCGGAGCGGATCAATCACCGGACCGGGAAGCTTTCAGGATCTTCTGTTCTTCCCGGGGGCGGTTCCCGGCTTCGGCCGGTGTGTTAACGATCGCCTCCACCACCTCGTATCCCCCGGTCACCTCGCCGAAGATGGTATGGCGGTTGTTGAGCCAGGGGGTGGCGGCCACGGTGATAAAAAACTGGGAACCGTTGCTGTCCGGCCCGGAGTTGGCCATCGCCAGCAAACCCGGCCGGTCAAAGCGCAGCCCGGGGTGAAACTCGTCGGCAAACGGCTTTCCCCAGATCGAGGAACCGCCCCGGCCGGTCCCGGTCGGATCGCCGCCCTGAATCATAAAACCGGGGATCACCCGATGGAAGATGATTCCGTCGTAATAGCCCTTTTCAACCAGGGCAAGGAAATTCTCCACGGTCCGGGGCGCCCGGTCGGAGTAGAGCAGCAGCTCGATCGTCCCCCGGTTGGTCTCCAGGACCACCCGGTCCGGAAGCGAGGCCGGAGGGGCCGGCGCGGGTGCGGCGGCTTCCTCCAGGGCGTCTTCCACCGCCTCGGAGACCAGCCGGGAACTGTCGGTGGCTCCGGTGACCGCGTCAACCCGTGACGACTGTTTTTCGATAATTTTTTCTTTCATTTCATCTTTTACCTTTTCGGGATCCCAATCCGGGACCTGTTGGTATTGAATATCTACGATCTTCCCCTCTTCGATCGCCACCGAGAGCTTGACCTGGCCGAAAGGGCCATCCGAAGAGACCCCCGGATAGATCCCGTCCCGGTAATCCCGGGCCTGGAGCGGGGCGGAGAAGAGTAAAAGAGCCATCAGGGAGCAAAAAAATACAACTCCCAGCCGGATTTTCATAGCAGTAATCCTTTTTTGCCGGGCTGACCGGATGATCATAGAAAACATAACGGAGCAAACCGGATATTCTTATCCCCCCCATCGGGAGGAGGATTTATCCGGGAAGTCGATCATTATAATATCACGGTTCCCGGGGGGGGACCAGTTGAAATATCCGGACCAGAAGCCGGGTGCGGGGATCGATATTTTCGTAGATTGGCTCCAGGCGGTTCAGGCTTTCCGGTTCGTAGAGCATCCGGAAGAGGAGGGTCCGCCGCATCCGAGAGAAGCGGCGGATATGATCGGGGCGGGGTCCGATAATGGTGGAACCGCGCATCCCGAAAGTGTCGGCTTCCTGGTTGACTCCCGTAATCCCGAAGTAACGGCTGCTGACGTGGACGTAAGCCACCTTCCGTCGGAGTAATTCCCGGACGGCGTAGTCCTCCTCCTCCCAGTAGAGCCGGGAGAGGGAGAGGTCGATTTGCTCCGGGTTGGTGATCGGGGTTAAATCGGTGACCGAACCGATGAAGTACCCCTGGTTCCAGGCGGCAAAGATCTTCTCCCCCGGCGGGGCTTTTTCGTCCAGCCACCGATAGGCCCGGTATTCCATCTCCTCGCTGCTGGTTCCGGCGACCTCGAGCACCCAGGCGGCCTGGAGGAAAGCGGCCAGGGATAGGATCACCGCCGCCGTCCGAAGCTTTTTGCCCCCGGGAAATAACGGAGCGGCCAGACCGAGGATGAAATATCCGATAAAGATCAGGGCAATCCGCAGCCGGACGGGGTCGGGACCGGGTCCGGCAGAGAATACACCGCTCCATACTTCCCCCATCAATCCTCTCAGGCCCAGGGGGATGCCGGCGTAAACCGCCCGCGCCGCGGCCGGGAGGAAGAGATTGCCCAAAAGGAGCAGGAGGGCCCAGGCCGCGGTCACCAAACCGGCCGGCCTCTTCCATCCGGCCAGAGCGAGGGCGGCCAGGAGAACCACGGAGATATCGAGGAGACGGGCGGCGCGGTTGACGACCAGGGCCAGGGCGAGAGAGACGAGAAAGAGGGTGAGAGCGAAGAAGTCCCGCCGCCGAAAAGCCGTCCGGAACCCCCAGGGGAGGAGGAAGACAAAGAGGGTATAGCGGTTCCAGAAGGCCTCGGGGGGTAGCGGCTGGAGGTCCCCGACCTGGATCAGCATCTGGGCGCTCAGGTCGATCCCCCGGAAGCGGAGGGCCAGGGGCGCGATCCAGTTCAGCAGGTTGGGCTTGATTAGCAGGTAAAGTCCCGAGGAGAGACCGATCAGACCCAGGAGAAAAGCCACCGACCACCAGGGCGAGGGCGGACGTCCGAGGAGACGTTTTAAAAACGGCCAGAGAGAATAGAGGATAACCGCCAGCCCGGCTCCCGCCATCAAGGGGCCGACCATCAAACCGAGCAAGAAAATTATCAAGGCCGCGGCCAGCGCCCGGCCCCTCCCCTCCCCTTCCGGGCCGGCCGCGGACGCGGACCGGAAGAAGAGGACAATCAACGGGATGGCGACCAGGTCGTGGGAGAAGTTGACCAGGCAGAGGGTGATCGGGGCGGGGAGGAGGGCGAAAGCAAGCCCCCCGAAAATTCCTGCCGCCTCGCCCCGGCACCGGCGGAGCCAGCCGTAGATCAGGTAAGCGGTCAGGGCGGAGACCAGGGCGGCGGCGAAGACGGTCGCCTGGTAGAGGATGGCTTCCGGGAGAATCAGGCCCGGCAGCCGGAGAAGGAGAAAGGTGGGGTCAAGCGGGGAGAGAGAAAAAACCCCCCGGGCCACCCCGTAATAAAACCAGACCTCGATCAGGTGAGAAGAGAACCAGCCGTGTCGGGCGAAGAAGATCAGATCGGCGGCCGCCCGGATCAGCAGCGCGCCGAGAAATATCCCCGCCCCGGCCCAGACATACCTTTTCTGTCCGCTTCCAAACATCCTTGCTTACCCGGCCTGAAGCATTTCACCGCGGAGGCGCGGAGAACGCAGAGATCTGGTCAATTTAAGGAGTTCGACATCGGGAACGGTCACTCCGGCATCCCCTGATGCCGCGTTCCTCAAGGAGATTATTTTAAGCCGGAATTGGAACTGTAACCTCTATGCTTTCTCCGCGTTCTCCGCGCCTCCGCGGTGAATATTTTTCTGGGGTCAGTTGTCGCGGGGGCCCTGCTCTCCCCGGAAGAGGTCGAGGAAACGGTCTTCGTACTGGTGGTAAATCCCCCAGCGGTCCAGCTCCTCCTTCAGTCGGGGGGCCTGCCGGGGGTCTTTTCTCACCTGCCGGAAGAGTTCTTCAATCCGCCGGCGGCCCTCGGCGGTCAGGGGCTGGCTCTCTTCTTCCTCTTCTTCCTCTCCCTCCTCATCTTCCATCATCTCCTCGAAATCATCCATCTCCTGGCCGGGATAGATCAAGCCGGCCATCGTCTCCTGGGCTTTCCGGCCGAGCCGGGTGATCTCCTGGTCGTACTCCTCGATATCCACCTGGAGCTGGAGAAGGTCGATCCGGAAAGAGAGGAGCCGCTGGAGCAGCCGGAGGATCTCCGCCGCCGCCCGGGGATTCTCGAAGTTGACGGTATAGTGGGGGATCTCTCCCAGCAGGCAGATCCCGGGGATCTTCACCTCGGCGGCCGCCCCCAGAAGCAGCCCGTTGAGGCCGGTGATATGCCCGGATTCCAGGAGGGCAACCCCCTCGCCGGCGAGATACCTCTTTAATTCCACCGTCCCGGCCACGGACCAGATCCGGGGTTGGTCCTGGTGCTGGATCGGAGCCGGGGCGGCGGCGAAAGTCCAAGCCCTGAACACCCCCATCTTCACCGCCAGACCTGTCACCTCCCGGGCCATCCGGATCTGCAGTTCCGCCGGGGGCTGGGAATCGCCGAGAAAAAGGATCAGGTCGCTTCCCGTCCGCGGGTTCTTCCAGAAATAAAAACTGCTCGAAGGCAGCGGAGGGATCCGGGCCAGGCTGTTTTCCACCGACACCCCGGTCGGGGTAAAATAATTATCCGGGTTGATAAAGGCGAAACGTTCCGCCTTCAGCCCGTCGGCCAGGTAGGAGACCGTCTTCGAAGCGACGTATCCCATACCCGGCCAGGCCGCCAGCAGCTGGGGATGCTCCAAACGGGGCTGTTTGAGATAAGTGATCATACTCCACCAACGCCGCGGAAAGATACCGATTCGTTTCTCCGGGGAAAGAATCCCCGAAAATCCTCCCAATAATCGCTATCGGGATCGAAAACGTCCACGCCCGGGCCGCGGCCGGCGGGGGCGGAATCCGGTTGCCGCTTAATCCGATTTGGGAATCGGACTAAGCGCTCTCCCCGGACTGCAGCTTGGTCAACCTCCGCTCGTAATCGCGGGCGGCGCCTTTCTTCCCCGCCGCCTGGCTGATCCGGATCAGGAGTTTCAGGGCCTTGACCTGGTCCTGGATAAAGCTTCCCGCGTCGCCGGCGGAGGCGGCCCGGGCCAGCTTGACCGCGGACTCGGTCATCCCCCGCTTGAACTGGGCCTCGGCCAGGCTGAGCAGGGTGAGGGCGTTGCCGGGAAAGGTGATCAGGAGTTGCTCCAGGACTTCCTTGGCCCCGTCGAGCTTCTTCTCCTTCTCCAGTTTCCTCGCCAGGTCGATAAAGGCGTTGAAGGCGTCGGGGTTTTCGGCCAGTTCCTTCTCGATCCGGGAGTGGACCTCGCTCTTGAAGGCATCGTCGAGCTTTTCGTAACCCTTGGCCAGGATTCCGTGGGCGTGGATCAGTTCCCCCGGGTAGTAGAAGGGGGTCTCGCCCAGTCCGTCGACGGCCAGCTCGACCGCCTTCTTGTAATTTTCCTTCCGGAGATAATACTCGGCCATCGCCAGCTTGGAACGGGAGTCCCAGGGCTCGCCTTTCTTCTTCTGGACCCGGCGGATCTCGTCGACCCACTTCTTCGCCTCGTCGAGTTTCCCCAACCGGAGCGCCAGTTCGGCCAACTCGATATGGGCCTGGTAGGATTCCGGATCCTGCTTGAGCATTTTGGCGAACCAGTTCCGGGCGACCCCGTGGTTGCCGAGATCGAGGTTGGCCAGACCGATCAGCTTGACCGTGTCGAGATCTTCGGGGTTGAGCCGGAGGGCCTTCTTCAGCCACTCGATACCCTTGGCCTTGTTGCCGTCCTTCATATACAACCGGCCCAGCTTCTTGTACCACTGGAAGGTGGGACCGCAGCGCCGGATGCATTCCTCGGCGTTCTTGATCCCCCGCTTGTGGGCGCCCATCAGGAAATAGAGGTCGTAAAGCGGGGAATAGGTCCGCTCCCGGAAAGGATGCTTGTAGGGGATGGACTTGAAGACGGCGATCGCCCCCTCGAAATCCCCTTTCTTTCTTAAAATCCTCGCCAGGCGGACATAGGCCGACCAGCTCTCCCCGTCCTTGATCAGGGAACGGTAGATCTCCGCCGCCCGGGCCGGCTTTTTCATATCTTCGTAGATCCCGGCCAGCTGTTCCCGGGTCAGGCGGTCCTTGGGGAAGAGGGTCAGGGCGAACCGGATCACCTTCTCCGCCCCGGCCAGGGCATCCTCGCGGGCCAGGAGACGGGCCAGGTGTCGGTATCCCTCCAGCCGGGAGGGCTGGAGGTTGATCCGCTCGTAGACCTCTTTCTGCTTGGGGGTGGTCAGTTTCAGTTTCAAATCTTTGATATTTTTCACGATGTTATTCCTCCATTCTAGTATTCGTAAATCCCGCCGCCGATGAATTCCCGGATCAGGGAGGTGGGCGAGATTACCGAATCGTCTTCCAGTTCATTGATCTCTTCCAGCCAGTCGAGGCAACGCAGTCCCCGCAGATAGGCATCTTCCCGGCCCTCGACCCCGGCGTAATTCTCCACCGCTTTCTTCAGCGCCCGGTAAAGATACTTCTTATAAACCGGCAGCTCGTAGGGCAGATAGCCGTTGACCACCGCCTCGGCCCGGGCGATGAAGGGAACGATATACTCCTTCTCCTCTTTCCGGACGTAGTGCCAGTGGCCCAGGGTCTTCTCCGGGGTATAATTCCGGTGGGTGTTGTCCCGGACCATCCGGCGAAGCAGCCGGATGTCCGTCCAGGGGACGAATTTGTAGTCCCGGTTCTGGAGCTGGCAGATGGCCTCGATGTAGACCCGGTAGCGGGTCTCTTCCGGGATCCCCTCGGAGAGCGGCTCGTGCAGCCCGTGGAGCCCTTCCACCAGGAGCAGCTGGCCGGGGGCCAGGCTGAGCTTCACCCCTTCCTGCTCCCGCCGCCCGGTCTTGAAATTATATATCGGGGCCACGGTCTCCCGGCCGGAGAGAAGTTCGGTCAGGTTCCGGTTGATGGTCTTGATATCCAGGGCTTCGGGGGATTCGAAGTTGTAGTCGCCGTGCTCGTCCCGGGGCTGATCCTTGAGGTTCCAGAAGTAGTTATCCAGGGGCAGGACCAGGGGATCCTCCCCCATCGCCCGCAGCGCGTCGCGGAGCTTCAGGGTGGTGGTAGTCTTCCCGGAAGAGCTGGGACCGGCGACGATCACCATCCGGACGGTATCCCGGCGGCCGAGAATCTCCCCGGCGATCTTCCAGATCGTCGATTCGTAGGCCCGGTCGGCGTCCCGGATTACGTCGAGAAAGCCCCCGAAGGCCATCCTGCGGTTGATTCCCTCGATGGTACCCACGTCGCGGGCCCGGTTCCAGCCCCGGGCCCGGGTGACGATCTCCATCTCGTAGATCTCGTCCCAGTTCACCGCCGCCGCCGCGGCCGGAACGGCCTTCTTCGCCCGGGCCGGACGCTTAACGGCGGATTTTTTCCCGGCCGGGCGGGCTTTCTTCACCGCCGCCTTCTTCTTCGGAACGGCTTTCTTCACCACCGGCTTCTTCACCGCCGCTTTCTTCTTCGGAACGGCTTTCTTCACGGCCGGCTTCTTCTTCGGAACGGCTTTTTTCACCCCCGTCTTCTTGACCACCGGCTTCCCGGCGGCTTTCTTGCCGGCGGTCTTCCGGGTACCGGTTTTGGCCGGCGCCTTGGTTTTCTTTTTCATCGGTGCTTACTCCTTGATTTTTCGGTTGAACGAAATTGTTGCTCCGGACTGATCGTCCGGAAGGGGTGGTAGTATTGAGGGAAAGCCAGGACTATGTCAAGAACAAATGCGGGGACGAAATGCGGGGACGGGCAGGAAAGTAATCATTGATCGGTAATCAGTCGGCAGCCAGGGATTCCAGGACCCGGGCGTTAAGCAGGCTCTCCGAGACCGGGTAAGGAAGAGGGATACCGTCGAGAACCGCGGCTTCCATCGCCTCAATCTCGCAGAGGTAGGGATCGGCGGGGGTGGTCGGGATAGCGGTCTCGCTGTCGTCCCGGGCGACCCGGATCAAGCCGCTCCCCTTGCCGTCGGTATCCGGCTGCCAGGGATGGACGATCCGGATAACCCCCTCTTCCCCGATCACTTCCGCCCCGGCCCCGTAAGGGAGGACGAAGGAGCAGTCGAACTGGGCGACGGTCCCGGAGGGGAACTCCAGACGGCCGGCGGTCAAGATATCGACCCCGGTCGGACCCCGCCGCCGGGTAGATGAGACCGCTTCCGGAAGCTCCCCCGCAACCGCCAGGGCGAAGTTAACCGGGTAGCAACCGACATCGAGGAGGACCCCGCCTCCCAGTTCGGGCAACCAGCGGATGTTATCCCCTGGTGGAAGGGAGAATCGAAACCAGGACCGGATCAGGCGGACTTTCCCGACCGCCCCCGCCCGGAGCAGCTCCCTCAGCCGGAGAAACTGGGGGTGGCAGCGATAGGCCATCGCCTCCATCAGAACCACCCCGTTCTCCCCGGCCGCCGCCGCCATCACTTCGGCCTCGACCCGGTTCACCCCCAGCGGCTTCTCGCAGAGAATATGTCTCCCGGCCCGGGCGGCCCGGACCGCCCACTCCCGGTGGAGGCTGTTGGGGAGCGGGATATAGACGACGTCAATGTCGGAACGGGCGAGAACGGATTCGCAGGAGGGCTCGGCTCCCCCGATTTCCCAGCAATCCGCGAAAGCGCGGGTCCGCTCCGAGTCCCGGCCGCCGCAGGCGACCAGTTCCGATCGGCAGGACTTCCTCAGCGCGGGGATGAACCGCCGGTTGATCCGGGCGGTGGAGAGAATCCCCCACCTCAATTTCCGTCTTGAATTATTCACCGCAAAGAATAAAGAATGAACCGCAGAGAACGCAGAGGACGCAGAGAAAAGATTAAGTGTTTCAGCTCGGAAATCCAAACCCCATTCTGAAACTCACAGTAGCCAGCAACGTAATTACCCTCGGATTAATGCCTTAAAACTCTCTGCGTTCTTTGCGTTCTCTGCGGTTCAAATAAAAGTGATTCAGGTGGTGTCGCCGAGGACGGTGCAGATCACCCGGCGGGGGGAGCGGGGGCCGTCGAACTCGCAGAAGAAGATCCCCTGCCAGGTCGAAAGCCCGAGCTGGCCCTCGATCACCGGGATCGTCTCCGAGGGGCCGACCAGCCCGGACTTGAGGTGGGCGTCGCCGTTGCCGTCCTGGCGGTCGTGGAGCCATACCCCCCGGGGGATGATTTCCTTGAGGAAGTTGACCATATCCTCCGGCACGCTGGCGTCCCAGTTCTCCTGGACCATCACCGCCGCCGTCGCTCCGTGGGCGTAAACCGAGACCAGGCCTTCGGCAATCCCGCTCTTCCCGACCGCCGTCGCCACCCGTTCGGTGATATCGACCAGTTCCTCCCGCCGGCCGGTCTCCAGGGTGATGACCTCCCGGTGCATAGCGGCTACTCCCCGCCCCAGCTATTGAACCAGGCCCGGCGGGAAAAAGGTTTCTTGGCCGGCCGGGGACCTTCGCCGGCAGGGACCCCGACCGGGAGGAGGATCCGAACCACCTTCTCCTCCGGCAGGCCGAGGAGGCCGCCGATCTTCTCCGCCCGCCCCTCCCGTCTCAGCCAGCCGTCGACCCAGACCGAGCAATAGCCGAGCGCGGTGATCGCCAGCAGCATATTCTCCGCCGCCGCCGCGCAGTCCTCGACCTGGAAGGAGAAACCCTCGTAAACCGCCTCCGGGCGGCGGTCGATCACGGCGGCGATCAGGGCTTTCGCCTGGCGAAGGGCCTGGTTCTCGGGGTGCATCGACCCGATCGTCTTCACCAGAGCGGGGTCATTTACGATCACGAAGGAAGTGGTCTGGGCATTCTTTCCCGAGGGGGCGGCCAACCCCGCCTCGACGATCCGTTTCAGATCCTCGTCCGGCACCGGGTCATCCGTAAACGGCCCCCGGTAACTGTAGCGGCGTTCGATCGCGGCATAAAGGTCCATAATCTCTCCTCCCTGATGATGTTTACAGAACCGTGATTCTATGCCGGATCTGGCAACTTTGGCAATGATATTGTATATTGTCGGACAAGTCGGACGGGTCGAACTAACACAGAGAAAAATACTATGATCGCGGAATATTTCATCCAGGTCTGGGGGGTTCTGCTCGAGCTCTCACCGGCACTTTTGCTGGGGCTCCTGATCGCCGGGCTGCTCCACGTCCTGCTTCCCCCGGGTCTGATCTCCCGACACCTGAGCGGCAAGAGCTACCGGGACGTGATGCGGGCGGTCCTCTTCGGAATCCCGATGCCGCTCTGCTCCTGCGGGGTGATCCCGACCGCGATCGGATTGAAGAACGAGGGGGCCTCAAAGGGGGCGGCGACCGGATTTTTGATCTCCACCCCCCAGACCGGGGTCGACTCGATCCTGGTCTCGGCCTCCTTTCTCGGGTGGCCGTTCGCCCTCTTCAAGGTTCTGGCCGCCTTCGTCACCGGGATGATCGGCGGGGTCCTGGTCAACCTGACCGGGAAGAAGGAAATCGAGGGACCGGCCGCGCCGCTCACCGCCGGCAAACGGGTCCGGCCCTCGGCTGAGGCAGTACTCCGTTACGCGATCTTCGACCTGCTGGGCTCTATCGATCTCTGGATCGTTTTCGGGATCCTGCTCTCGGCCCTGATCTCAATACTGGTACCGGCTGGCTACCTGGCCGAAGCCGACTGGACGGGGGGCATAGTGGCGATGCTGACGATGCTGGTCATCGCCCTGCCCCTTTATGTCTGCACCACCGGATCGGTTCCGATCGCCGCGGCCCTGATCGCGGCCGGGCTGCCGACCGGGGCGGCCCTGGTCTTTCTGATGGCCGGGCCGGCCACCAACATCGCCACCCTGGGCGCGGTTTACCGCTCATTGGGCAAGAGGGTCCTGGCCATTTACCTGGGAACCGTGGCGGTGATGAGCATCCTGTTCGGCCTGGCCTTTGACTGGGTGCTGGGAGACGCGGGCGGGACGGTCCACCATCACGGAACCAGCGGCAGCCTCCTCCAGGTCACCTCCGCCCTCGCCGTCTGTGCTCTCCTGATCTTTTTGTTGGGCCGGCGGGTGGCGGGGATCATTTCACCGTCGGTGGAGCGGGCGGCGGAAAAACCCGGGGAGTTAGTTATCCCGATCCGGGGGATGACCTGCGGGCACTGCGTCAAGTCGGTGAAGGCCGCCCTCGAGTCCCTCCCCGGGGTCGAAAGCGCCGCCCCCGATCTCCGGGCGGGAGAGGTCCGGGTCCGGGGAAAATCCCTCGACCGGGACGAACTCGTCCGCGCCATCCGACGGGCCGGATACGAGACCGACTGATCCGCCGCCCTTACCGGATTGGAAGTTCCGGTTTCCCCCATCCGTTCCATACTTTGGGTTATTATGCTCCGGAACCGAGTATAAATACCTGAATATTTCACCTTGAACTGATTCCAGTCCGGACGAGAAGAAGGTAGCACGGACATTCCTGTCTGTGGAAGCTTGGCCACAGGCAAGAATTCCTGTGCTACTCTGGCCGGTGTCGCGTCCCGACTTCAATGAGACTGGCATCCCATTCCAAATGAGACTCACTCCGCATTCGCTCAAAGGATATCCCGGCGATTCTCGCCGGGTTACGATGTATCACCCCTTTGGGGTGAACGGCAAGGACGCCAACGGCGTCCCACATCATAGCCCGGGGTACAACCCCGGGATACCCGCAATTATCTCTCACCCCCTCCTGCACCCCAACGGGGTGCCACATCATAATCCGGAATGGTATCTCTCCGGGAAAACCTGGTTTTCCCTTTGGGTAATTTTTACACCGAGTCGTCGTCCATTCTCATTTGCCTGGTACGCCAGTCTCATCCAGGATAGGCCGCGACAGCCGGCATCCGTATCACCGAAGATGTAATATTCAGGAAATACATTTGTATTGACATAATATATTTGTCTGTTATATTGTCTTTATGAGAATTGAAGCGGTCTATCCGGCTAACCGGGAGATCAAAGAAAAGATCGCCGCCAAACACGGTCTGGTGTTTTCTGAGATAACCGAGGTATTCATCAACCGGGAAGATCGGCCGCTGATTGTTCGTTCCCGGCGGGAAATTCGGTCACGATGGCGGTATGCCGCCCTGGGTCGAACTTTTTCCGGAAAATATATAACGGTAATTTTTGTTATGGAGCAAAATTCCATTGCCCGGGTAATTACCGCCCGGGCGATGAGCGACGCCGAGAAGAAGAGGTACCGACGATGAAAAAGGAAACCCGGCCAAATTCCCGGTCGTTGGCGGAGGAATCGGAATTCTGGGATGAGCAAGACGCCACAGATTATTTCGACTTCGACCAGCCGGTAAAGACAAAGATCGATATCCCCAGAAAAAAGATGGTGACGCTGCGGATGGAGCCCGAGCTGATAGTCGGGATTAAAGAGCTGGCCGCCAGAAAAAAACAGCGCTACCAACCGATGATCCGGGAATGGATCCAGGAAAGATATCTCCGGGAGAGCCGATAGCTTATGGCCGGCGGGCGGCGCGGAAGGCGTCGAGGCTGGGCTCGAGCGGGGTTGGGGAACCGGCGACCCGGATCGCCGACTTGACGTCTTTCAGCCCATTGCCGGTCACCAGGCAGACCACCGTCTCGTCGTCGGTGATCGTCCCCTCCGACCGCATCTTCTCCAGGCCGGCGTAAGCGGTGGCCCCGGCCGGTTCGGCGAAGACGCCGGCGCCCCGGGCGATGGTCAGGATGGAATTCAGGATCGCCTCGTCGCTGACCAGTATGCCGGTTCCCTCCGATTCCCCGGCCGCCTTGACCGCCGCCTCACCGTCGCGGGGAAGATCGACCGAGATGCTGTCGGCGACCGTGGTGGCCGCGACCGGGCAGACCGGCTTCCCGGAGAGGATAGCGTCCACCACCGAGGAACTCTTCTCGGACTGGACGGCGATCAGCCGGGGGAGGCGGTCGATCAGACCGACCCCGAGGAGGTCCTTGAACCCCTTCCAGACCCCGGTGATGATATTCCCGTCCCCGACCGGGACCAGAACAGTATCGGGAACTTCCCAGCCGAGCTGCTCGCAGATCTCGAAGGAGACGGTCTTCTTCCCCTCCCGGGTATAGGGGTTGTAACCGGTGTTCCGGTTGAACCAGCCGTACTCCAGGCAGACCTCGGTGCAGAGGTCAAAGGCGTCGTCGTAGGTGCCGTTAACCGCGTAAACCGTGGCCCCGAAGACCAGCAACTGGGCCACCTTGGCCTCGGGGGCGGCCGCCGGGACGAAGATCACCGGGCTGATCCCCAGGCTGGCCCCGAGGCAGGCGCTGGAAGAGGCGGCGTTCCCGGTGGAGGCGCCGGCGATGGTCGGGAAACCGAGTTCAAGGGCCTTACAGATCGCCACCGAGCTGGCCCGGTCCTTGAACGATCCGCTGGGGTTGCGCCCGTCGTCCTTTAAGTAGAGGGCTTTCAGGCCCAACTTCTTCTCCAGGCGGTCGGCCCGATAGAGCGGGGTCCAGCCGATCTGGAGGGGCATAATGTGGGAGCGGTCGGCGAGGGGAAGAAGATCCCAGTAACGCCAGACGGAATAATTCTTATCCCCGGCCAGGCTTTCCCGGGTCAGGGTTTTCCGGATCGCTCCGTAATCGTAGAGAACCTCGAAATTACAGCCGCAGCTGTCGCAGATATACTGCATCCCCGAGCAAGCATACTCGGTCCCGCAATGGACGCACTTCATTCCCCGGATCTTCTCTTTCATAATCATCTCTTAAACAAGCTCGGGGCGGGGAAATTTCTCCCCGCCCCGAGCAATTACGTTCACGTTCACGTGCCCGTATATTTACACGTACACGTTCTCGTACTCGTTCACGTACTCGTCAGTTTTTCTTGTTGTGACTGAACAAGGCTGCGAAAGAGTACGACCTTATACCGAGCAGCCCACATCGGGGACGATTCTCGTTCCCGACTGGTCCATCAGGGCGGCGATCGCCTTGTCGAGGCTGGTGATGATCGCCTTCTGGCCGCCCCACTCGATGAAGCGGAGACAGGCCTCAACCTTGGGGCCCATCGAACCGGCCTTGAAGTGTCCTTCGGCGGCCAGTTTCCGCATCTCCGAGTAACCGACGCAGCCGACGTTCTTCTCGTCGGGCTTGCCGAAGTTGATCTTGGCGTGATCGACGTCGGTCAGGACCATAAAGACGTCGGCCCCGACCACGGTGGCCAGAACCTCGCCCGCCTTGTCCTTGTCGATCACGGCGGCGGTCCCTTTGAGATTCTTGTCCTTGTCGAAGATCACCGGAACCCCGCCGCCGCCGGAAGCGACGACCACGATCCCGGCATCGACCATCCGGCGGATCGCCAGGTACTCGATGTTCCGCAGCGGCTCGGGCGAGGGAACCACCCTCCGGAAGCGCCGCTCGACGTTCTCGGGTTTGACTTCCTTGATGATGTAATCCGGCCGCTCAATCTTGAGCGTGGCGGCCTCTTCCTTGGTGTAGAAGGGCCCGACCGGCTTCGATGGGTCCTGGTAGTCGGGATCGTCCTCGCTGACCAGGACCTGGTTGACGATCGAGACCACCGGGAGGGAGAGCCGCTCCTCCCAGAGCATATTCTGGAGGATCTGCTGGAACATATAGCCGACCTGGCCCTGGGTCATCGCCCCGACGATATCCAGCGGCTGGGCCGGCACTTCGGCGACCCCGGCTTCCTGCTGGATCAAAAGGTTGCCGGCCTGGGGGCCGTTACCGTGGGTGATCACCAGCCGGTGGCCGTATTTGAGCATACTGACCAGCTGGCGGCAGGTGGTGGCGACATTGTGTCGCTGTTCTTCGGCGGTGCCTTTTTCATCCGCCTGCTTGATGGCGTTCCCGCCGAGGGCGATAACGATAGATTTCCTCATTTTATTACTCCTTCTGGTATTGAATTGCCGGAGGGCCGGCGGCGCGGGGCTTTGGTTCCCCGCGCCGCCTTGACTCCCGAAAATTGACGCTTAATCCAGGAATCCGGCCATCGTGGCGGCCATAATCGCTTTCTGGCCGTGGAGGCGGTTTTCGGCCACGTCGAAGATGCAGGAGTTGGGGCCGCTGGCCACCGCGTCCTCGACCTCGGCTCCCCGGTCGATCGGCATCGGGTGGGTGAAGATCCCGTTGTCGGTCCGTTTCATCCGGGCGGCGGTACAGGTCCAGTCGGTGTACTTCTGGGCCTTGGCGATCTCCTCCTCCTTCTTCAGTTCCCCGTCCTGGTAGGCCTCGGAGCTCATCCAGTTCCGGGAGTAGACCACGTGGGCCCCCTCGTAACCGGCTTCCGGATCCTGGGTGACGGTGAACTCCTGGCCCCGGGCCTCGCAGTTCTCCCGGGTGGCCTTGATCACGTCGGGGTCAAATTCGTATCCCTCCGGGTGGGCGATGGTCACGTCCATCCCGTAGCGCCCCGCGAGCAGGGCGGCTTCCTGGACCGAACAGAGCGAGCGGCAGAGCGCGCCCTGGGACCAGGTGATCAAAAGCTTCTTTCCGACCAGGCCGTCGGAGTCGAACTCCGTGGCCAGGGAACCGGTCTTCTGCTTGCCGGCCTCGGCCAGCCACTCGATCCAGCCCATAATATCGGCCACCCCCTGGCAGGGATGGAACTTGTCGTGGGCCATCGAGATGATCGGCATCTTGGTGTACTTGGCGTACTCCCGAATAAGCGAATCGCCTTCTCCGTAATAGGTAACCTTGTTCTCCAGCATCCGGATCCCCAGCCCGTAGGCGTAGCGGTCCATCACCTGGGCGGCGTCCTCGATCGTCTCCCCGGCCGACTTGGCGGTCTTCAGCCGCATCGCTTTCGGCTCCAGGAACTGGGCGTGGGCGCCGAGTTCGGTGGAAGCGGCTTCGAAAGACTGCCGGGTCCGGACCGAGGGGTTGAAGAAGAACATAAAGAACTGCTTCCGGTAGAGGATATTCAGATATTTCTCCCCGAAGCGGTCCTGCTTCATCTCAAAGGCCAGCTTGAAGATCCGGTCCAGATCCTCCTTCGACCATTCCTGGGTACAGATTAAATCCTTGCCTAACAACTTTCCCATTTCAAATCCTCCTGATTTGGTGTTCACCCTTGGTTATTTTGGGCGCAGCCCGAAGACCTTAAGCCACCCAAACGCGGAAGTCAAGGAAAATAATAATTCGGAATTACCAGACCGCGTAGCCAAAGATCCCGATCATCGCCAGGGCGAAGACCAGCTTGAGCAGGGTGCCGCCGAGGAAGCCAAGCAGGCTCCCCCCGCCAACCTTGAGGGAGGCCAGTCCGCCTTGACGTCCCGGCCAGAGTTCCAGGAGCACCGCCCCGGCGAAGAGGCCGACGATCATCCCGGGAAGGGAGAAGAAGACCAATCCGAGCACCCCGCCGCAGATCGAGCCGCCTATCCCCCACTTGCTCCCCCCGAACCGCTTCGCCCCGTAAGCGGAAGCGAGATAATCGAGGGCCTGGGAGAGGGCGGCCAAGCCCCCCAGGACCAGCACGACAGTCCAGCCGAAATCGGCGAAGCCGGTCAAGAGACCGTAGAAGATCGCCCCGAGAAAGACCAGGGGCGGCCCCGGCATCCCCGGCACCACCGAACCCGCCAGCCCGGCGAAGAAGAAAACCCCGGTCACCACCCAGATCATAATCGAGACCGTAATACTCATTCCCGCTTCTCCTCTCTGTCTATTTTCCGGGAATTAAGTATGGGAATTAAGTATTGTGTCCCCGGAATTCATTTGATACCTTGCCCCTCTTCAAATAGATACGGAACCAGTAGCATCTACTATTTTCCCCCAAGGGATAATTCAATGAGATGGCTGTTAAGATCGAAGATTCACCGGGCCACGGTCACCGAGGCTAACCTCGACTACATCGGCAGCGTCACCATCGACGAAGACCTGATCGAGATGGTCGGCCTGATGATCGGGGAGAAGGTGCTGGTAGTCGATAACACCAACGGGGCCCGGGTCGAGACCTACGTAATCCGGGGCGAGCGGGGCTCGGGGACGATCTGTATGAACGGGGCCGCCGCCCACCTGATCAAGACCGGCGACCAGGTGATCATTATGGGTTTCGAGTTGACCGACTCCCCGATCACTCCCCGCAGCATCCTGGTTGACGAGAAAAACCGCTTCGTCCGCTTCCTCTCCCGCTGACTTACTCCTCCCCCGCTCGCTTGGTTTCCGCATCGGCATCGGGCGGGCTTTCCGGGCCGGGCGGAACCTTCGATCCCGATAGCGATTGCGATTTCATCGGCTTGGCGAATTTCACCCTGTAGAAAAGGGAATAGAGGACCGGGACGTAGCCGAGGGTAAGAACGGTGGCGAAGAGCAGTCCCCCGATGATCGTCCAGGCCATTCCCTCCCAGAGCGGCCCCCCCTGGAGGGCGAGGGGGAGGAGCCCGCAGAGAGTGGTGACGGTGGTGAGCAGGATCGGACGGAACCGCTTCTGGGCGGCGAGGACGATCGCCTCCTGCCCGGTCTTCCCCTCTTCCAGTTCCAGCTGGATCCGGTCGATGAGGACGATGGCGTTGTTGATCACGATCCCGGCCAGGGCCACCATCCCCAGCATCGGCATAAAGCCGAAGGAACTCCCGGTGACAAAGAGACCGAGAATCGCCCCGATCAGCCCCATCGGGACGGTGATCAGGATAATCAGGGTCTTGCGGAAAGAGTTGAACTGCCATACCAGAAGCATCAGGATAATAAAGGCCGAGATCGGCAGCTGGGCCATAATCGACTGGTTGGCCTTCTCGGCTTCCTCGAACTCGCCCCCGAACTCCACCTCGTAGCCGGCCGGCCACGCCCGGCTCAACTCTTCCAGGGTCGGTCGGATCTCGGCCAGGACCTCGCTCGCGGTCCGGGAGGGGACAAGATCGCACCGGACGGTCATCACCCGCTTGCGGTCGCGCCGGGCGATAGTCGCCACCTCGGAGCGGAACTCGGGCCGGGCGATCTGGAGCAGGGGAACCGCCTTCCCGGTCAGCAGCGAGTAGACGTTCATCCCCTCGATCTTCCCCAGGTCGGTCCGGTTGGCCAGGGTTGACCGCATCTCCACCGGGATGATCTCGTCGGCTTCGCGGAACTCGGTCACCTCCATCCCCGCCAGCTGGGTCTGGAGGGAGACGGCGATGTCCCGGCTGCTCAGCCCGGCCCGGCGAGCCCGGGCCTGGTCGACCCGGACGTAGAGTTTCTTGATCGGCGATCCCCAGGAATCCCGGACCGAGAGCGTCCCCGCCGTCTCCCTGAGCAGCTCCTTAACCTCTTCGGAAAGGCGGTAGATCGTCTCGACCCCCCGGGGGCTGATATCCCGCCCGGCGACCCGGATCTGGATCGGGGCCCCGACCGGGGCCCCGGTCTCCAGTTTCTTCACCACCGGGTTGACGTTGGGAGAGCGTTCGGTGATGAAGCGGTAGACCTCCTCCATCAGGCGGTCCATCCCTTCCAGCTCCCGGCAGTTGACCAGGAAGAAGGCGTAATTTTCCTTGCTCTGCTCCTGGTCCAGGGAGAGATAGAATCGGGGGCTCGACTCCCCGACGTAAACGGAGAAGTTATCGACCTCTTCCCGGGCGGCGATGAACTCCTCCACCGGGAGCATCTCCCGGTAGGTCTCCATCAGGTGGGTCCCCTCCGGGAGCCGGAAGTCGATCATAAACTGGGGCCGGGTGGCCGGAGGGAAGAAGATCTGGGGGATAAAGGCCATCAGCCGGGTAACCGCCAGAAAGACCACGACCAGGACCGCCAGGCTCCAGGCCCGGTGGACGAGGAGCCAGTGGAGAAACCCGCGGTAACCCCGGTAAAACCTCCCCCGGTAATCGGGGGGCGTCTGGTTCCGCTTCACCTTGATGAACCAGAAACAGAAGAGGGGGATCATCGTCAGGGCGAGCAGCCAGGAAGAGATGAGGGCCATCGTGACCACGATAAAAAGGGAAGCGCAGTATTCCCCGACCACCGACTGGGCGAGAAAGATGGCCAGGAAGGCGGCCGAGGTGGTCAGGGTCGAGGTCAGCAGGGGAACGGCCAGTTCCCGGCCCGAGGCGACGGCGGCGGCGAAACGCTCCTCGCCCCGCTGGATCCGGACCATAATATCCTCGCTCATCACGATCGCGTTGTCGACCAGCATCCCCAGGGCGATGATCAGGGAGGCGATCGAAACCTGCTGGAGACTGACCCCGAAATACTTCATCAGCATAAAGGTCATCAGCATCGTCATCGGGATCAGGGGGGCGACCACCAGCCCGGTCCGGATCCCGAGAAAGACCAGCATCACCAGCAGGACCGCCCCCACCCCCTGGAGGAGGTTGACCATAAAGTCGTTGATGGCCTCCCGGACATAGCGGGGCTGGAAGGCGGCGTAGTGGAAGTCGATCCCGACCGGGAGTTCTTCAACCCGGTCCTGGAGAAAACCGTCGATCAGCTCCCCGAGCTTGATGATGTTACCCCCCGAGGCCATATTCACCGCCAACAGCACGGCGGGGCTTCCGTTGAAACGGACGATCGTCCCCGGCGGCTCAACCGACCCCCGGGTCACCGCGGCGATATCCTTTAAATAAATCAACCGGTCCCGGCCCAGGGGGGAGAGCCGGAGGACGGTGTTGCGGAGATCCTCGATATCCAGGTAGTTCCCGGTCGGTTCGACCACGACCTTGTCGGGACCGATATTGACGTACCCGCCGGGGAGGACGATATTCTCCGACTCCAGGATCTCGGCCAGCTCGGTCGGGCTCAGCCCCAGCTCGGCCAGCCGGGCGTTGGAGAATTCGATGTAGATCCGTTCTTCCTGGTTGCCGACGATCTCGACCCGGGCCACGTTCTCGAGCAGGAGCAGGTCCTTGCGGACTTCCCGGCCGTAGCCATCGAGCTCCGGTTGGCTGAAGCCGTCGCCGGTTATCGCGATCATTATCCCGAAGACGTCGCCGAAGTCGTCCTCGACAAAGGGTCCGGAGATCCCCTCGGGGAGGGAAGGGCGGGCGTCTTCCACCTTGTCCCTCAGCTTGCGCCAGATCGGGCGCATATCGCTGTATCTCTCCTGGACTTCGACGAAGATCAGGGAGACCCCGGTCCGCGACTCCGAGGAGACGTGATCGAGCTCGGGCAGTTCCTGGATCTTCTGCTCCAGCTTGTCGGTCACCAGCTGCTCGACCCGCTCCGGGGAAGCCCCCGGGAAATAGGTGGCGACCAGGGCGGTCCGGATGATGAATTCGGGGTCCTCCGAGCGGGGCAGCCCGAGGTAGGCCGAGATCCCGCCGAAAAGGATCACGATCAGGAAGACAACGGTCAGCCGGCTCCGCTTCAGGGCAATTTCAGTGAGCTTCATTGCTCCATTCCCTATTCCCTATTCCCCATTCCCTACTCCAGCAACCTCACCTGGCGCCCCTCCTCCAACTGGTGAACTCCGGCGGTGACCACGATCTCTCCCGGGGAGAGCCCGGCGACGATCTCCACCCCGCCCGAAACCAGTTCCCCGATCTTTACCCGCCGCCGGACGGCCCGGCCGCCCTCGACGATCCAGATGAAGTTCTCCCCGCCCACCATATCCCTGAGCAGGGCCGAGGTGGGGACGATATATCCCGAGCCGGCCGCAAAGGGAAAGGTGAAGACCGCTTCCGCCGCCATCCCCGGTCGCAGCCCTTCCGGGGGGTCAGTGATCTCCACCTTCACCGGGTAGGAGCCGGTGGAGCCGTCAAGGGCCACCCCGACCTCGCTGACGGTCCCGGCAATCTCCTCCCCGGGGAAGATATCCACAACAACCTCGACCGGATCCCCCGGCCGGAGCCGGGAGATCAGCCGCTCGGGCATCCCCAGCTCGACCTTGAGCCTCCGGGGATCGACCAGGCTGAAAACCGGCTGGCCGGCGGAGACGGTCTCGTACTCCTCGATGTTCCGGGAGGCGATGAAGCCGGCAAAGGGAGCGCGGAGCCGGGTATGGTCGAGCTGGTTGTTCGCTTGCTCCAGTTGGGACCGGAGGGCCTGGGCCTGGGCCCGGTCGGAGTCCCGCTGGGTTTCGTAGAGATCGAGTTCGGCCTTGGAGATGGTATTGTTCTCGTAGAGCCGGGTGTTGCGCTGGTAGGCGGCCTGAGAATTTTTCGCCGACGCCTCCGCGCTGGCCAGGTTGCTCTTCAGGCTGCTCACCATCAGCCGGTAATCATCGGGGTCGAGGCGGGCCAGAAGCTGCCCGCTCTCCACCCGGTCGCCGACCGCGGCCGCGATCTCCTCCACCTTCCCCGCCACCTGGAAGGCGAGAGCGGCCTCCCGGCCGGGACGGACGGTCCCGCTGAAGGACCGGCGGAGACCTTCGGCCGATGCGTCGACCGTTATCGCCCTTACCGGGCGGACCGCCTCCGGTGCCTTCTCCGGCGCCTCCTTCCCGCACCCGGCCGCCAGCCCGGCCAGCAGCGCTGCCGCGGTCAATTGACCGCCGATTCTCAGTATAGATTTCATTCTTCCACCTCTTATTCTTAACCGCGAATTGTCAGATTCGTCATCCCCCGCCTCGCCCCCTTTGTCTAACCGCGGATTATTTGATGGTGTATATCGCAAGCGAAAGGTTTTATGCAAAATCCATTTATCGTTCCGAAAGACTATGGAACAGTTGGGATTGCCGGGTTAAACAACAGAAAATCCGCTTAATCCGCATAATCCGCGGTTTATACTTCCCCAGCTTGATCCGCGGTTTGGTTATCTCCCAGGAAGAGTTCCATCGACCGGATGAACTCCTCGATCTCTTCGGCCGGCCGGAGATACTCGATGAACCCGATCGCCCGCTGGAGGGCGATCAGGTCGGAGATCGAGGTGTAAAAAGCCGATACGGTTGCCCCCTGGGCGGAGACCGATTCCGACTGGGCGTCAAGGAGATCGAGCAGCGGCGCCGCCCCCTGCCGGTACTTCTCCTCGACGATCCCCAGGGTTTCCCGGGCCAGATCCCGGCGCTGACGCTCCAGATCCCAGTTGGTGGATGAAGCGACCAGATCGAAGAAAGCGGAGCGGACTTCCAGGGCGGTAAGTTCTCGTTGAAGTTCGAGGGCCTGGCCGGCCTTGCGGACCGAGACCCGCTTCTCCGCCGCCTCGGCCCAATTCCCTCCCCCCTTCCAGAGAGGGAGGCTGACAACCCCGGCCACCATCCACTCCTCCGAGTCAGGGTAGGGCCCGGAACCGGTCCAGCCGCCCCCGGCGGGATCGGGATCCCAGACCTCTTCGCCCAGCCGCCGGCTGTAGCCGGCCTGGAGGCCGACCGTCGGGGACCAGATCCCCGCTCGGGCCCGGACCAGGTCCTCGTCGGCGATCTCGACCTGGAGCCGGGCCAGGGCTATCTCCGGGGATAAGAGTTCCCCGGCCTCGACCAGGAAACTTTTCAGGCGGTCGGCGTCGGCTTGGTTGGCCAGCAGGGAATCGAGCCGGGGAGCGAAGAACGCCGAGCCGGGCCGATCTCCTTCCGGATCGAGCTGCTCCAACCGGAAGGGAGCTTCCTGGGGACGGTTGAGCGTTTGGTTGAAGTAGAGCGAAGCCTTCCGAAGACTGAAGGCAGCCGAAGTCACCGACGCCTGGGCGGCCTTGAACTCGGATTCCAGCCGGAGCACCTGTTCCCGGCTGCCGGCCTCTTCCTCCATCCGGATCCGGGCGGTGGAGAGGTGGTTGCGGGTGGCCTCCCGGTTCTCCATCTGGACCCGGAGAAGTTCGCGGGACTGGAGAACCCCGAAGTAAGCCAGGAGAGCGTCCCGGGCGGTATCGAGAGCGGCGATCTCCAGGTCTCGGCCGGCGGCGGCCACCAGCATC
The DNA here is from genome assembly GCA_030765265.1 of Candidatus Erginobacter occultus. Taxonomy (GTDB): domain Bacteria; phylum Auribacterota; class Erginobacteria; order Erginobacterales; family Erginobacteraceae; genus Erginobacter; species Erginobacter occultus. The sequence continues at coordinate 3,225 of JAVCCZ010000211.1, read as the reverse complement.
CGGGCCAGGCTGACCGATTTCCAGACCGAATAATCGAAGATCAGCTGTTCGAACCGGACCCCGACCTGGGACTGCCAGCGCGGGAGGAGGCCCAGCGAAGCTTGGGCCCGGTCGCTGTCGATTTGCTGGTAGTCGCCCAACGCCTCCAACTGGGGGAGGACCCGGGCCAGGACCTGCCGGTAGGCGTGTTCGGCCTCTTCCAGTTCCCGGCGGGCGATTTGGTAGGAGAGGTTGTTCTCCAGGGCGGTCTCCACCGCTTGTTGCAGGGTGATCAGTTCACCCTCCTCCGCCGTCTCCTCCAGGAGCCGGGCTTCAAGCAGCACTTCGAAATCGGGGGAATAGCCGATCCGCCGGGCGGTATCCAGGTTGAGGATCAGCTCTTCCCGGCCGGAAAACTCGACGCCCAGGTTCTCCGGCCGCTCGCCCCGGAGAATCCGGTAGATCTTCAGGGCGTTATGCCGGGCCAGTTTCTCGATCCCGGAGGCGGCCAGACCGGCCAGGGCGCCCATCTCCACTACCGGCTTCCCTTCCAGGGCGAAGGTCGGGATCCGACGGCGGTTGAGGGCTTCCAGCAGGGATTCGATCGCTTCCCGGGTAGGGAAGTAATAAGAGGGGGTGAGGTAGATGAAGGCGGTGTCCGGGTCCAATCCGGCCAGGGTCTCCTCGGCGGCGGGAGCGAAATACGCGTAGCGGATGGCCACCCCGGCCCGCTCGGACAGGGCCCGGCCGAGCTCCTCCAGGCCAGGGATCTCCTCCGCTGCCTCACGGTCGATCAGGACCGTCACCTCCGCCCCCCGGGCCAGCCGCTTGATCACCTCCAGGTCCCGGGCGATCTTCCCCCGGTCGACCTGGAAGGTCAGGTTGGGGATCGGCGAACTTCCCCGGTCGGTCTCCAGCCCCAACAACTCGATATTCAGGTCGCCGAAGAGGATCACCGGCTTGGGGAGTTTAATCCCGGAAGCGAAATAATTCGCCGCCGCCAGCCCCATCCCGACCACCAGGTCGATCTCTTCCGCCGCCAGGGCCTTTTGGCAGTTTTTCTCCACCCGCCCACGGGTATAGTCTCCGATCAGGTTGAACTCTTCCGGATAGGAGAAGATAAATTCATCTTCGGCGAAAACCGCCAGTTCGCGGCGGAACCGCTCCCAATACTCCTCGGCGTAATAGTAGGGGCCGTCGGCGACCAGGGCGATTCGAACCTCTCGGGCTTCGGCCGGCGCGCGGCCGGCAAAGACCGGCGAGAGGAGAAGAAGAGTTAGAAGAAGAAGCCGAGGAAACCTCATCAAGTCAGCCTCCGGATCGCCAGCAAATCGACAAACTTTCGCGCGGACGGGGAACGCAAGAAAACAGCCGCCCGCCGGCGGCTATTTTCTAAATCAAACCGGGGAATTATTCAAGAAGAATAATACCCGGCGCGGGAATTCCCCCCCCCGGTTGACACCGGGGCAGTCGGTAAAAATATTTTCCCGGCCTCAGTCCAGTTCCCGCAGAACCTTGAGAGCGTCTTCCTGGCCGGAAATCTCGAAGCAGGGGTTGTACTGATTGTGATCGGGATAGCCCTTGAACCGGGCCTGATAGGTGTGCCCGTCCATCTCGATCAGATAGGAATGGTTGACCCGGCAGTTCTCGTGCATAATTTCCTCGGCAAGCTGCATCTCTCTCTCCTTATTTGGGGTGAGGGTTTTGGATTTGTTTCAGGGTATGTAATTCCAGGTTAAGCTGCCGCTCGGCGGCGCAGACCTCCGAACCCAGGGGGGTGAGACGGATCCCCCGGGCAACGTTCTTCGCCTTCCGGATATACTCTTTCTTCTCCAGGGAGGAGAGGGCCTTATGGATGGTCCCCGGGTTGGCGATATCCAGCTTGGCCTGGATCTCGGCGATGGTCGGCGGGTAGTATCGGGTCTGGAGAAACTCCCCGATCACGGAGAGGATGGCGGCCTGGGGGCCGGTCAGGGGTAGCTTGATCTGGGGCTGATCGATCACGGTTTTTAACCATATCTTAACTTGATTTTGGCACTTTAGACCCCGGCTGCCCCTGAAGTCAAGAAAAAAATCTTGGATTTTGTCTTTTTTTTGACGGGATTTTAGCCCGGGAGATGGGATCGGGGAGATCAACCGCCCCGCGAGCATACCGACCTCTAGGGGAGAGACCGGCTCGGATCACGGGCCGCCGCCGCCCGCTCCTCCAGCATTCCGAAAAGCAGCCCCCGGTCGCTGATAGTGACCAGAACGGTACCGAACCGGGCCATAATCGATTGGACAATCACGACCCCGGGGACGATGACATCCGCCCGGGAAGGCTCCAGTCCCGGAACCCGCCGACGGAGAGGCGGGGAAAGATCGCGAAGCCGAAGGTAAATCTTTTCGATCTCCTCTCCGGTCAACTTCCGGCCGTGGACCCGGGGGCCGTCGTAAACCGCCAGGCGAAGCTCGATCGACGCCAGGGTGGTGAAGGTGCCGCCGAGGCCGACCAGGGCAAAGGCCCGGGGAAAACCGGCGGCGGATTTCTCCAGGACAGTTCGGCAGTGTTCCCTCATCCGGGAGAGATCGGCAAGGCCCGGTTCCCGGTCGGGGGAAAACCGTTCCCGCAGCCGGACGCAGCCCAGCGGAAGACTAACCGCCCGCTCTCCGGCCCCCCCGCCGGCGGCGATTAATTCCGACGAACCGCCGCCGACGTCGGCCAGGACCGCTCCCGACCCGGCGAGGCGGAGGCCGGAGAGACCCCCGCGGCGACTCAGCCGGGCTTCCTCCACCCCGGAGATCACCTCGACCTCAATCCCCAGGGCTTGAGCCCGGCCGAGAAAATCCCCGCGGTTGGAGGCCAGCCGGAGGGCCTCGGTCCCCACCGCCCGGAAACGGGTTATCCCCCGGCGGGAGAGGTCGTCTTTAATCCGACCCAGGGCCGCCAGAGTCCGACCGGCCGCCGCCGATTGCAAGCGCCCTGAGCCGTTGAGTCCTTCCCCGAGACGGGGGGTTTCCAGGCCCCGTTCGAGAATGGTATAGCCTCCTCCGGGTGCGATCGCCGCCGCCAGGTAGCGGACCGAGTTGGTCCCGATATCGATAAAAGCGGTTTTAATCGCCGCTGCCTCCCCCGAGGCGGGTCCGGGGGCGGGAAGAGAGAGGAACCCGGGGGAGCGCCCGCCACTGCTGGGTTACGGTCAAGCCGTCGGGGAGGAGCGGGGTGTAGCCGACCGCCCGGAGATTGAACAGGACGGTCTGATCGTT
>JAVCCZ010000125.1 GCA_030765265.1 Candidatus Erginobacter occultus | reverse complement strand
TGGTTACGAGGGTTCGATTCCCTTCACCCGCTTGCCGGTAGCACAGGCGGCTCGCCTGTGATGGATTGGGTAGCACAGGCGGCTCGCCTGTGATGAATGGTTGACGGCCTGTGCCACTACATTACACTACATTATACTATACTACACAGGCCGGCGGCCTGTGCTACTGCATTACACTACACTACATATGCCAGCGGCCTGTGCCACCAATTGGGGTAGCACAGGCGGCCCGCCTGTGCTGAATGGTTGATGGCCTGTTTATCTACACAGGCCAGCGGCCTGTGCTACTGCATTACACTACACTACATATGCCAGCGGCCTGTGCCACCAATTGGGGTAGCACCGGCGGCTCGCCTGTGCTGGATGGTTGATGGCCTGTTTATCTACACAGGCCGGCGGCCTGTGCTACTGCGAAAGAAAAGAAAATGAAAAAAAAACTATTATGGGCCCCCTGGCGGATGGGGTATATTAACGGGGAGAAAGAAGACGGCTGCCTCTTCTGCCGCAAGGCTGCCGGGCAAGACGACGCCGCGGATCACGTGGTCGCCCGCGGTGAGCGAAGTTTCGTTCTGCTCAACCTCTATCCTTACAACAGCGGCCATCTGATGGTCGCCCCTTACCGCCATACCGGGCGGCTGGAAGATCTGGAACCCGGGGAGGTCGCCGACCTGATGGCCCTGGTCCGGAAGTCGATCGAAGTTTTAAAACTTCGCCTGGCCCCGGAAGGCTTTAACGTCGGGTTCAACCTCGGCAAATCGGCCGGGGCGGGGATCGTCGAGCACATCCATCTCCACATCGTCCCCCGCTGGTCGGGGGATACGAACTTTATGCCGGTCATCACCGATACCCGGGTGGTCCCCCAGGCCCTGGCCGATACCGCCCGAATCCTCCGGGAGGGGTTTTCCGGTCTGGAACCGGAAAAACCGCCGGTCTAACCAATGGCAACGAAAGATCAGCCTTTTCGCGAGGAGATAAGTTATGAGCCCGAGTAATTATTTCTCCCGGCTTGGCCCCGTGGTCCGGACCGCCGCCGCGGCCGCCGGTTTATGTTTGCTGCACAGCCCCGCCGAGGGGCTGGCCGTCGAGGAAAATCCCGAGCCGATCGTCCGGACCCGGGCCCTGGGAGAGGGGGGGGATGTCGATGAATTCCTCACTGATGTCGTCCCCGACTGGCCGGGCTGGAGCCGCCGCTGGTGGACCGACAAGGAACTCTGGGGAAACCAGGGTTATATTATCGGCGGCCCCCGGGCCCGGATGCGGGAGGAAGACCTGGCGGCGATCGGCCTGGCCGAGGAGATCGACGCCTTGATCGAATTCCCGCCGGCCCCCGAGCCGCCCCTGGAAAAGGTCGATCTCGATATCGCCTCGCAACAGCCCGCCACCCACCGGGTGGTCAAGGGCGAGTGCCTCTGGTATATCGCCGGGTACGACCATATCTACGGCAACCCCCTCCAGTGGCCGATCATCTACAAGGCCAATACCGATCGGATCAAGAACCCGGATCTGATCTACCCGGGACAGGTCTTCGTCATCCCCCGAGACTGAAGCGGTTTGGACCGGGCTCTCGTCCCGGCTGACCGGCCCGGCGGCGGCGCCACTGAAAATCGCTGTTCTCTCCGGGAAAGCCCGGTATGAACAAAACCCGCGAAGAAATGTTCAGCCGTGGAGACCCTGATTATAACGTGAAGGCCACCCTGAATTTCTCCTCCCCGGAGCTGGTTCGGGATCTCTTCGTCCGGGATGAGAAGAACCTCCGTTTCCTCGAGGAAGCCTTCGGGGTCCGGGCGGTGGCCCGGGATAATTTCATCCGTCTCTCCGGACCCGCTCCGGCGGTCAAGGAGACCGAGAAACTGCTCCGGGACCTCTCCCGGATCCTGGAAGACGGGGAGTCCCTGGCCGTCCCCGAGTTCCGGCGTTTAATCAGGGTCTACTCCGGCGAGGCCCGGGATTCGATCGACAATCTCTACGGCGAGAAGATCGAGGTTGATTCCCACCGGGGTTTCGTCCGGCCCCGGACCGTCAACCAGAGGAGATACGTCGAGGCGATCCGCGGCCACGACGTGACCTTTTCCATCGGGCCGGCCGGGACCGGGAAGACTTACCTGGCGATGGCCCTGGCGGTCTCGGCGCTGTTAAAAGGGGAGGTCAAGCGGCTGATCCTGACCCGCCCCGCCCTGGAAGCCGGCGAGAAGCTGGGTTTCCTGCCCGGGGACCTTTACCAGAAGATCAGCCCCTACCTCCGCCCCCTTTACGACGCCCTTTACGACCTGATGGACGCGGAAAGGATCAGGAAATACGAAGAGGACGGGGTGATCGAGGTGGCGCCGCTGGCTTTTATGCGGGGCCGGACCCTGAACAACGCCTTTATCATCCTTGACGAGGCCCAGAACACCACCCCGGAGCAGATGAAGATGTTCCTGACCCGGCTCGGTTTTAACTCCCGGGCGGTCATCACCGGGGACGTTACCCAGATCGACCTCCCCTCCCGTCAGACTTCCGGCTTGAAGACGGTCCGGGAGATCCTGAAGGGTATCCGGGAAATTCCCTTTATCCAGCTGACCCGGGAAGATGTTATCCGCCATCCCCTGGTGGCGAAGATTGTCCGGGCCTACGAAAAGGCGGAACAGCCGGGAACTTGATGAAGCTAAAGACCTGGAAACGAGGGTTTTCCCGCCGCCCCGGCCGGAAGATTAAGCGGAAGCGGAGAGAGGGCGGAAAGATCACCCGGGTGCTGGAAGAGGGGATCATCGGCCGCTGGATCCTGGGGGCGGCGATCTTTTGGGTCAGCGTCCTGGTCATATCCTGGAGGGGGATGCCGATCCGGCTCCCGACGGTCGGGAGCCTCTCGGAGCGGGATGTCATCGCGACCACGGATTTCTCTTACCCCGATCGCTTGCGGACCGAGGGGGAGAGAGAAGCGGCGGTCAACCGGCAGCCGGTCGCCTACCGGATCGATCGCTCCATTCCGGACGAGAAAATTTCCCGGGCCCGGGAGACAGTCCGCCGCCTGGCTTTCCCCGAATCCTCACTCCCGCCCGGCCCGACCGGACTGGTCTTTGCCGCCCCCGCCCGGACTCTGTCCTCACTCTTCGGCGTTCTCTATCCGCCCGGCCGGGTCGAGCAGGTGTCGGCAATTATTGAGAGCGCCTACCGGCCGGGGATATTGGCCGCGGATATCAAAAAAACCCTGCTCAATACCCGCCAGGAAGAGATCGTGGTCTATGACCGGGAGGGAAGAACGGAAATTCTCTCCTCGCTCGCCGGCCATCCCTCGGAAGAGAGCGCCCGGTCGCGGGCCGCCGCCGAGCTGCGGGAAATCCTGCCCGACGCCGCCGGGGATTTCCCGGAATATATGGCGGCCGCCCTGATCGAGGCGAACCTGGTCTTTGACCCGGAAAAGACTGCCGAATTGAGAAACGCCGCCCGGCTTTCGGTCCCGACCGTGATGACCGGGGTCGCCCGGGGAGAGAAGATCATCCGGCAGGGCGAGGAGGTCCGGCCCCGGCATATCCAGAAGCTCCGTTCCTACCAGGAAGCGCTTTACCGGATCCAGCCCCCGATCTCCCTGCTCTACTATACCCTGGGAATCGGGGCCGTGGTTCTGCTGCTTTACCTGGTGGCCTTCTTTTTTCTGAGGCGCTATCACCGGGCGGTCTTAAAAAGCAATTCCCGCCTGCTGTTGATCGCGACCGTGATCGTACTGGTCCTGGTCTTCTCCCGAGGCCTGCGCCAGGTGGCCTGGATCCTCCCCCCCGGTCTGATGGAGTCGGTCCGCTTCCTCTCCCCGGTGGCCTTCGGGGCGCTCCTGCTCGCTCTTCTGATCGGGGTCCGGCTGGCGCTGTTCTTCACGATAATCCTCTCTTTTCAGACCGCGCTGATCCAGGGTGGGGGCGAGGGATACCTCTTGGTGGGGATGATCGGGGGGATGGCGGCCGTCCTCGCCCTTAATTTCGCCCGCCGCCGCCGCGATCTTTTCCGGGCCGGCGGACTGGCGGCCGGGGCCGGGGCCCTGGCCATCGCCGCCCTCGGCCTGGCCGAGGGGACGGCCCCGGGGGTACTGGTCAGTCAGGCGGCCGGGGCGGCCGGGTCCGGCATCCTCTCGGCGCTGGTCGCCCTGGTCGCCTTAGGCGTCTTCGAGCCGCTCTTCCGGATATCCTCCAATATCGGCCTGCTGGAACTTTCCGATCTCAACCACCCCCTGCTCAAGACCCTGATGATCCGGGCCCCCGGAACCTACCACCACTCCCTGATGGTGGCCACCCTGGCCGAGGGGGCGGCCGAAGCCGCCTCCGCCAACCCCCTCCTGGCCCGGGTCAGTTCCTACTTCCACGATATCGGGAAGACGGTCAAGCCGGAGTACTTCTCGGAGAACGAGCCACCCGGGATCAGCCGGCACGACGACCTGATCCCCAGTATGTCCAGCCTGATCCTGATCGCCCACGTCAAGGAGGGGGTCGCCCTGGCCCGCCGGCACAAGCTCGACCGCCGGATCACGGCGATCATCGAGCAGCACCACGGGACCGGTTTGATCTCGTATTTTTACGACCGGGCCGAGCGTTCGCTGCAGTTGAATTTCCGCCTCCTGGAGAAGGAGTTCCGCTATCCCGGTCCCCGGCCCCGGACCCGGGAAGCGGCGATCGTGATGCTGGCCGACGCCGTCGAGGCGGCCTCGGTCGCCCTCGACCGTCCGACCCCGGTCCGCCTCGAGGCCCTGGTCCGGGAGATCATCGGACAGCGTTTCACCGACGGCCAGCTTGACGAGTGCGACCTTACCCTGACCCACCTGAAAAAGATCGAGGAGACCCTGATCCGGATTCTCTCCGCCCGCTACCACACCCGGGTCAAGTACCCGGAGGGGAACGGGAAAAAGAACCGGGAGGGAAGTTAACCGGTAGCAAAGAAGAATTCCGATTATGCCGCCGATAATCCAGATTACCGACCGCCAACGGCGGATTCCTCTCGACCGGGAAGGGATCGCCGCCCTGGCGGCGTGGGTCTTAATCCGGGAAGGCCGCCGGGAAGGGGAGTTGAGCCTCCTCTTTACCAACGACCCCCGGATCCGGAAGTTGAACCGGGAGTACCTGGCTCGCGACCGCCCCACCGACGTCCTGGCCTTCCCCCAGGACGGCGCCGGTCCGCTGCTGGGCGACGTGGTAATCTCCACCGAGCGGGTGGTCCGCCAGGCGCCGGAATACCGCCAATCCGTTCACGACGAGCTGGCCCTTTGCCTGATCCACGGCATCCTTCACCTGACCGGCTGGCGGGATCACCCGGCCGCGGCCCGGGAAGAGATGGGGAAACGGGAGAAAGCCCTGCTCCGGTCCTGGAGAAGGAAAAAGCTATGGTCCCTCACAAAGTAATCGACAGCTTCAACGCCGCGGTGGCCGGGATCGTCCACGTCCTCAAGACCCAGAGGAATATGCGGTTCCATTTCCTGGCCGCGGTTGGGGTAGTCCTGATCAGCGTGATTCTCGGGATGGCGTTCGAGGACCTGCTTTTCCTGCTTTCGGCCATCGTCCTCGTTCTGCTGGCGGAGATGATCAACACCGCGATCGAGATGACGGTCGATTTGGTCCAGGACAGCTATCACCCCCTGGCTCGGATCGCCAAGGATGTCAGCGCGGGGGCGGTCTTCCTGGTCTCGCTCTACGCCGTCGGGGTCGGTTACCTGGTCTTCTTCACCCGGGGCTACCTGGTGCGTCCGCTCTCCATCTCCCTGGGGGCGATCCGGAGTTCGAAATGGGACGCCGCCTTCGTCACCCTGGTCGCGGTTTCGATCCTGACCCTCATCGCCAAGGTTGTCTTTCACCGGGGGACCCCCTTCCGGGGAGGGCTGCCCAGCCTCCACGCCGCGCTGGCCTTCTCCATCTTCACCCTGGCCGCCCTGATCCCCCAAACCCCCCTGGTCGTGGTGGTTCTGGTCTTCGCCCTCGCCTTCCTGGTCGCCCAGTCCCGGATCGCCAGCCGGATCCATACCATCCCCGAGGTCGCCTCCGGCGCCCTCTGGGGGGCGGCCCTGACCTTCTTCCTCTACAAGCTGATCCTCGGCCCCGCCTCCTGATCATCCACCTCTCCCGGGTAAGAATATGCCGCCTTGTAAAACCAGGGGAATCGTGGTCCGGAGCCGGGATTATACCGAGACCAGCCGGCTGGTCAATTTCCTCACCCCGGACTCCGGCCTGGTCAAGACCCTGGCCAAGGGCGCGCTCCGTCCGGCCAGCCCGCTGCGGGGGAAACTGGAACTGCCCAATTACGGGCACCTGGTCTATTATCCCAGCCGCACCAGCGATCTCCACGTCCTGGCCCAATTCGATCTGATCGAGCATTTCCCTCGGGCCGTGGCCACCCTGGAGCGTTCGGCTTTCTTCCACTACCTGGCGGAACTGGCCTCGGCGGCCGCCTTCGGCCCGGAACTGGGCGGGGGCCTTTTCCAGCTCCTGCTCCATTCGCTCCGCCGGGCGGAGCAGCTCAACGCGCTCCCCCAGGGCCGGATCTGGTTTGAGATCCGCTACCTCTACCTGCTCGGGGTCCTCCCCCCGCTGGCCGCCTGCGCCGGCTGCGGCGGGCCGATGGCGGGCACGGTCCGCTTCTCCCCGGCGGAGTCGAGCTGGCTCTGCCCGAAATGCGCCGCCGGCCGGGAGACGGTCGCGGTCGAACCCGGGGTGATCGCCGCCGTCCGCTATATCCAGGATAACCGCCTGGAACGGGTGATGAATCTGCGGCTTTCTCCCCGCCAGTTCAGGACCATCCGGGGCCTTTTGCGATATCTCGTTGACAGTTCGGTGGAGAAAAAGTTAAAGTCCCGGCAATTTCTCGATCAGGTGGTTCGTCCCTGACTTTCCCGGCCGGGAAATTCCCTGCTGAATTTACGGTGTCGACAATGGATTTTCAAACCCTGATACTTACCCTGGAGAACTACTGGCGGGGGAAGGGCTGCCTCCTGGTCCAGCCTTATGACCTGGAGGTTGGGGCGGGGACTTTCGCCCCCGCCACCTTCTTCTCCGTCCTCGGTCCGGACCCCGTCCGCACGGCCTACGTCCAGCCGGCGCGCCGCCCGGCCGACGGCCGCTACGGGGAGAACCCCAACCGGCTTTACCAGCACCACCAGTACCAGGTCATTATCAAGCCCGCCCCGTTCGATATCCAGGATATCTACCTGGCCAGCCTCCGGGAGCTGGGGATCGACCCGAAACTTCACGACCTGAGATTTGTCGAGGACGACTGGGAGTCGCCCACCCTGGGCGCCTCCGGGCTGGGCTGGGAGGTCTGGTGCGACGGGTTGGAGATCACCCAGTTCACCTACTTCCAGCAGATGGGCGGCTTTGAGCTCGACCCGGTCCCGGTGGAGCTGACCTACGGTCTGGAGCGGATAGCGATGTTCCTCCAGGGGGTGGAGAACGTCTTCGACCTGGAATGGGCGGAGGGGATCAGCTACGGGGCGATGCGAAAAAGACAGGAGTACGAGTTTTCCCGTTACAGCTTCGAGGAAGTCCCGGCCGGAGAGTATCCCGATCTCTTCCGCCGCTTCGAGGAGGAGGGTCTGGCCCTGGTGAAGGCCGGCCTGGTTTATCCGGCCTATGACTTCGCTCTCAAGTGCTCCCACGTCTTCAACCTCCTCGACGCCCGGGGAGCGGTCAGCGTCAGTGAGCGGGCGCACTACATCGCCCGGGTGAGGAGACTGGCCCGGGGCTGCGCCGAGCTTTACCTCCGGAAACCGGAGGAGGGGGGTGGGGAGGATGGCTGAGCGAAGAAAGAATTTTCTTTTGGAGATCGGGACCGAGGAACTCCCTCCCTCCTTTCTCGGTCCGGCCCTCGAACAGCTCCGCGCCGGGGCCCGGGAGTTATCTCCCACCGCCGAAGCGTCGACGCTGGCCACCCCCCGACGGCTGGTTTTACACCTGGCCGGTCTCCCTCTCTGGAGGGAAGAGACGGTCTTCGGTCCGCCCCTGGAACGGGCCCGGGACGAGAAAGGCAACTGGAACCGGCAGGCTCTCGGTTTCGCCCGCGGCCGGGGGAAACAGGACGCCGACCTCCGGGTGGCCCAAAAGAAAGGGCGGGACTACTGCGCCCTGACCCTCCGGATCGAGACCGCGGTCGAGCTGGCGGAAGCGGCCGGGGAACTTATCGCCCGGCTCGGTTTCCCCAAGTCGATGCGCTGGCTGACCGGCGATCCCTTTCGCTTCGGCCGCCCCATCCGGTGGCTGCTCTGCCTCTTTGGTTCGGAAGTCCTCCCGGTATCGGCGGCGGGTCTGCGGGCGGGCCGGGAGACCCGGGGGCTGCGCTTCTTCGCCCCCGAGGGGTTGAAGGTCCCCCGGGCCGACCTGGGGGAGTTTCAAAAGCTGCTCCGGGATAATTATGTCCTGGCCGATTCCGATCAAAGGAAGAAGAAGATTGAGGCGGGTCTGCTGAGGCAACTCCGCCGCCGACGCCCGGCCGCCGGTCCCGAGGATATCGACTCCGGCCTGCTCGAAGAGGTTGCCGGGCTGGTGGAATACCCCCGGATCATCCGGGGCGGCTTCGAGCGCCGCTTTCTCTCCCTCCCGGCCGAGGTTCTGGTCACGGTGATGAGGGTCTACCAGCGCTATTTTCCGGTCTTCCGGGAAAACGGCGAGCTGGCGGAAGAATTTCTCCTGGTCGCCAACGGGCCCTTCTCCCGGACCGCGGCGATCCGGAAGAACAACCAGAAGGTGCTCCGGGCCCGCCTGGCCGACGCCGAATTTTTCTGGCGGGAGGATCTCGCCCGCCCCCTGGAGGATCGGCTGGAGGAACTGGACGGGATGGTCTTTTACCGGGGACTGGGAACCTACCGGGACAAGACCCGAAGGCTGGTTCCGCTGTCGGCCGGGATCGCCCGGCGGTTGGAGGCTCCCGCGGCGGAAATCGCCGATACCGAACGGGCGGCGCTCCTCGCCAAGACCGACCTCGTCACCGCGATGGTCCGGGAATTCACCGATCTCCAGGGGGTGATGGGGGGAGAATACGCCCGCCGGCAGGGGGAAGGGGAGGGGGTCGCGATCGCCCTCCGGGAACAGTATCTTCCCCGGCGGGCCGAGGATCCCGTCCCCCGGACCCGTCCGGGGATGGCCCTGGCCCTGGCCGACCGCCTCGATACCCTGGCCGCCTTCTTCAGCGCCGGTTTCTCCCCTTCCGGGTCCTCGGATCCTTACGGGCTCCGCCGGCAGGCGGGGGGGGTCGTCCGGATCCTGGCCGAGCGGGAGCTTTCCCTGCCGGTGGCGGAACTGGTCGAGGAAGCGGTCTCGGGGCTGGCACCGCCCCCCGAAGCGACCGGGAAGCTGAAAGAGGAGATCGCCGCCTTCATCCGGGCCCGCCTGGAAGCCTACCTCGAGGGCCGCGGTTTCCCGACCGATATGGTCCGGGCGGTCTTCGCCGCCGGCGGGGACGACCTCCCCGGAGCGGTCAGCCGGATCGAGACCCTGGAGAAGATGCGGGGGTCGAAGGAACTGCTGGCCGCCGCCACGGTGGTCGAGCGGACCGCCAACATCGTCCGCGAGGCCGGGTTATCCGGAAAGGAAGCGTGGCGCGACGGCCCTTCCGTTGACCCGGCGGAGCGGAACCTGGCCCGGGTCTACGCTGAACGGGGGGAAGAGATCCGCCGTCTAATCGAAAAAGGGGACTACCGGAAGGCCACCAGCAGCTACGCCCGCGTCTTTTCCCGACCCTTGAGCGATTTCTTCGACCGGGTCCTGGTCAACGTGGAAGATGACCGGGAGAGGAAAAACCGGATGATCCTGTTAAAGAAGATCAACCTGGTCTATACTGAAAGCGTCGCCGACCTCTCGCTGCTCCAGTTCGAGCGGGGCGAGCACATCCTGGAGTAATTATTTTCGCCTTTGGCGAAAATGCGGGGAAAATTTCTGGATGCTTCATCGGAAAACTTCAAGATGGGTACGATAGACAGGTAAATGCAAAGGATAAACCAAAAGACTGAAAATAGTTAAGGAGATGAGCAAGATGACCAAGTACGTATATTTTTTCGGCGGAGGCAAGGCGGAAGGAAAAAAAGAGATGAAGGGACTGCTCGGCGGCAAGGGCGCCAACCTGGCCGAGATGGCCAATACCGGCCTCCCGGTCCCGCCCGGTTTCACCATCAGCACCGAGGCCTGTAACTATTACTCCTCCCACCGTCACACCTATCCGGAAGGCCTCCTCGCCCAGGTGAAGAAGAACCTCGCCCGCCTGGAAAAGTTGATGGGGAAGAAACTGGGCGCGGCCCACGATCCCCTGCTGGTCTCGGTCCGTTCCGGGGCCGCCGTCTCGATGCCGGGGATGATGGACACCGTCCTCAACCTGGGGATGAACGACCGCTCGGTGGTCGGCTTCATCGAGAAGTCCGGCCACCCGCGGACCGGCTGGGACAGCTACCGCCGGTTTATCGATATGTTCGGCACCGTGGTGATGGGTCCCTCGACCGGGCTGGACCACGAGGATTTCGAGGTTGAGCTTTCCCGGATCAAGAAGAAGTACCGGGCGAAGGTGGATACCGATCTTACCGCCGAACAGCTGCAAGAACTGGTGGAGGCCTATAAGAAGGTCTACCGGAAGAAGGTCGGAAAGTCATTTCCCGAAGACCCGATGGAGCAGCTGACCCTCTCGATCAACGCCGTCTTCAGCTCCTGGGACTCCGACCGGGCGGTCAAGTACCGCCAACTGAACAAGATCGGCGGCCTCAAGGGAACCGGGGTCAATGTCCAGGCGATGGTCTTCGGGAATATGGGCGATAACTCCGGGACCGGGGTCGGTTTCACCCGGAATCCCGCCACCGGCGAAAAGGAGCCGATGGGGGAATACCTGATCAACGCCCAGGGCGAGGACGTGGTGGCCGGGATCCGCGATCCCCATCCGATCGCCGATATGCCGAAAGAGGAGAACCCGGTCTGGAAGCGGGTTCACAAGGAACTGACGGCGATTATGCGCAAGCTCGAGGAGCATTACCGGGATACCCAGGACGTCGAGTTTACCATCCAGGAGGGCAAGCTCTATATGCTCCAGACCCGGACCGGGAAACGGACGGGACTGGCCGCGGTCAAGATCGCCTGCGATATGGTCCGCCAGAAGCTGATCACCCCCCGCGACGCGGTCAGCCGGATCGAGGGCGAGCACCTGGCCCAGCTTCTCTTCCCGATCTTCAACCCCAAGGACGAGGAGGCCGCCCGGAATAAGGGGTTGGATAGGGCCTACGGCCTTCCGGCCGGCCCCGGCGCCGCCGCCGGGAAGGTGGTTTTTACCGCCGCCGAGGCGGAAAAGATCGTCAACCGCGACCCCTCGGCCCGGCTGATCCTGGTCCGGCACGAGACCAGCCCCGAGGACGTCGGCGGGATGTGGGCCGCCCGGGGGATTATGACCAGCACCGGGGGGATGACCAGTCACGCCGCCGTGGTCGCCCGGGGCTGGGGAAAGTGCTGCGTGGCCGGGGCCGGGACGGTATCGATCGACTACTCGAAGAAGCAGTTCACGATCGGCAAGATCACCGTCAAGGAAGGCCAGTATATCAGCCTCAACGGCTCGACCGGGGCGATCTTCTGCGATAACCGAAAGGACGTCAATCTCCCGACCACCGCTTCCCCGGTGGAAGCGGCGGTGGTGGAGGGCGCAGACTGGGCGAAGAAACATCCGATCTACAAGCTTTACCAAAAGGTCAGCAAGTGGGCGGACGAATTCCGGAAGATGGGGGTGAGGACCAACGCCGATACCCCGGCCGACTCCAAGGCCGCCCGGGCCTTCGGGGCCGAGGGGATCGGGCTCTGCCGGACCGAGCATATGTTCTTCGAGCCCGACCGGATCCTGGCGGTCCGGGAGTTCATCCTCGCCGACGACGCCGAGAGCCGGAAAAAAGCGATCGGGAAGCTTTTGCCTTACCAGCGCAAGGACTTCGAGGGGATCTTCAAGGCGATGAAGGGGCTCCCGGTCACCATCCGGCTGCTCGACCCGCCGCTGCACGAATTCGTCCCCCACGGGGCGAAAGAGCAGGCGGAACTGGCGAAGATCATCGGGGTTCCCCTGAAGAAGGTCAAGGAGCGGGTCCAGGCGTTGAAAGAGATGAACCCGATGCTCGGCCACCGCGGCTGCCGGCTCTCCATCTCCTACCCCGAACTCTGCCGGATGCAGACCCGGGCGATCGTCGAGGCGGCCTGCGCGGTCTCGAAAAAGGGGATCGCCGTCCTCCCGGAGATTATGGTCCCCCTGATCGGGACCCCGGAAGAGTTCATCTACCTCGAGGAGATCATCCGGGAGGTCGCCGAGGAGATCGTCGAGAAGCGGAAAGCGAAGGTGAAATACCTGGTGGGGACGATGATCGAGATTCCCCGGGCCTGCCTGGTCGCCGACCAGGTGGCCCGGAGGGCGGAGTTCTTCAGCTTCGGGACCAACGACCTGACCCAGATGACCTTCGGTTACAGCCGGGACGACGCCGGGGTTTTCCTCCCCGACTACCTGGACAAGAAGATCCTCCCTTCCGATCCCTTCGGGGCCCTCGACCAGGTCGGGGTCGGCCGCCTGGTCGAGATCGCGATCGCCGAGGGCCGTTCCGAGAGGAAAGACCTCAAGGTCGGGATCTGCGGCGAGCACGGCGGGGAGCCGAGCTCGGTCAAATTCTGCTACCGGGCTGGGATGAACTACGTCAGCTGTTCTCCCTACCGGGTCCCGATCGCCCGTCTGGCCGCCGCCCAGGCGGCGATCGAGGAGGAAGATCAGCGGAAGAAAAAAAAGTAATCATCCCGCGCCCCACAACTCGTACTCGACCAATCACCAGCAAAACTTCGAGTACGAGGAAGAGCAATATAATGACCCCTTCAGCAAACAAGGAGAAGAAGGGTAAGATCCGCGACCGGGAGGTCCAGGCGCTGAGGATCTACCTGAGGGAGATCGGAGAGTTTCCCCTTTTGACCCGGGAGGAGGAGAAAGCGCTGGCCGACCGGCTGGACCAGGGCGACGAGGAAGCCCGCAAGGATTTGATCCGTTCCAACCTCCGTTTGGTGGTGAAGATCGCCAAGAAGTATGAACACCTCGGGTTGCCGCTGCTCGACCTGATCGAGGAGGGCAACCTCGGCCTGATCAAGGGGGTGGAGCGGTATGACAGCACCCGGGGGGCCAAGCTCAGCACCTACGCCGCCTGGTGGATCAAGCAGTCGATAATGCGGGCCCTGGCCAACAAGGGAAAGATGATCCGGATCCCGGTCTATATGCAGGAGAAGGTCAACACGTACAAAAAAAAGGTGGCGAAACTCGGGCAGCAGCTGGGGAGGACCCCGACCAGCCGGGAAATCACCGAGAAGCTGGAAATGACCCGGGAAGAGATCGATTACCTCTCCGAGGTGGCCCAGATCCCCAGTTCGCTCGATGCCTCGATCGATCGGGAGGGGCTCAGCACGCTTTCGGACCTGGTCCAGGACCCCGACCTGGTCCCGCCCGACCAGGCCGTCGATACCGCCGATCTCCACCGGGACCTTTTGGCCTTGATCGAAGAACTTCCCGACCGGGAGAAGGCGATTTTAAAGATCCGTTTTGGCCTGGAGGGGAAGACACCCCGGACCCTCTCGGCGATCGGAGAAAAATTCGGGATCAGCCGGGAGCGGGTCAGGCAGATCGTCAACCAGTCAACCCGGAAACTCCACCAGGTCATCCAGGATCGGGAATTGGATATGAACGAATAATCCCTTGCGAAGAAGGACGGCTGACAGAGGCTGTTTCACAGGGTAATGAGAAATGAATATCCAATAACCAACAAGGAATTGCCAACGATGAAGGAAAACAGGCACCTGGAAGTTGGATATTCCTTGTTGGTTATTGGGTATTGAAAATCATACTATTTTTGAACCATTTATTACTAAGGTAAGTTCCGACTGAAACTTCCATCCGGCAAGGAGGCTGAGATATGAGTAAAAATGATTTAATCCAGGCGATTCGGGACATCCCCGATTTTCCCGCCCCGGGGGTGATCTTCAAGGATATCACCACCCTGATCAAGGACGGCCGGCTCTTTAAGGAGTCGGTTGATCTTCTGGCCGCGGAGTTCGCCGGCCGGGAGATCGACCTGGTGGCCTGCGTGGAAGCGCGGGGTTTTATCTTCGGTTCGGCCCTGGCCTACCAGCTGGGGGTCGGGGTGATCCCGATCCGGAAGGAAGGAAAGCTCCCCCACCGGACGCGGAAGGTCGGCTACTCCCTGGAGTATGGCGAGGCCACGGTGGAGATCCACGAGGACGCCGTTACCCCCGGGAGCCGGGTCCTGATCGTTGACGACCTCCTGGCCACCGGGGGAACCCTGGCGGCCTCGGTCGAACTGGTCCGGGGTCTGGGAGGGAAAGTCGAAGCGGTCGCGGTCCTGATCGAGCTCGATTTCCTCAAAGGGCGGGAGAAACTGAAAGACGTCGAGATCTTCTCCTTAATCCATTACTGAGATCAACCGGTTTCCAGAAATCGCTATCGGGATCGCTATCGCTATGGGGATCGAATGTTTTTACAATCCCCGCCGCCTGGCGAATTTCAGTTGCCAACCAAAGCGTATCTGATCCCGGCCGGTTTATCCGGCCGGTGAATGAGTTCAAGAGCTATGGGAATCTTCAAAGCCTACGACGTCCGGGGCCTGGTCCCGGGGGATTTCAACGCGGATACCGCCTACCTGATCGGCAACGCCTTCGCCCGGTTCCTGAAGACGGAGAAGATCGTGGTCGGCCGCGATATGCGGCTCAGTTCTCCCGAAATCGCCGCCGCCGCCCGCCGGGGGATCACGGACGCGGGAACCGACGTGGTCGATATCGGCCTCTGCTCCACCCCCGCCCTCTACTTTGCCGACGGCAAAGGGGGGTACGGCGGGGCGCTGATGGTGACCGCCTCGCATAACCCCGCCGGCTACAACGGTCTGAAGTTCTGCCGGGAGGACGCCATCCCCTTGAGCTACGAGACCGGAATCGAGGAGATCGAGGAGACCTTCCGGCGGGGGGAGGTATTCAAGGCCCCCCGGCCCGGCCGGGAGACCCGGCGGGACTTCGCCGGCGAATATCTCGACCACGTCCTGAGTTTCTCCCAGTACATCCGTCCCCTGACCGTCGCCGTCGACGGCGGCAACGGGATGGCGGGCCGGTACATCCCGGCCCTCTTCGAGCGGCTGCCCTGCCGGCTGGTCCCTCTCTACCTGGAGCTGGACGGCTCTTTCCCCAATCACGAGGCCGACCCCCTCAAGGAGGAGAACCTCGCCGACCTCCGGCGGCTGGTGGTGGAGAGTTCCGCCGATTTCGGGGCGGCCTTTGACGGCGACGGCGACCGGGTGGCCTTCGTCGACGAGGCCGGACGGATTATCTCCAACGACCTGACCACCGCCCTGATCGCCCGGGAGACCCTGGAGCGCCGTCCCGGCTCGACCGTGATCTACGATCTGAGATCTTCCCTGGTCGTCCCCGAGGAGATTGAGAAGGCGGGGGGGACGGCCCTGGAGTCCCGGGTCGGCCACTCCTACATCAAGGCCCTGATGCGCGAGGAGAACGCGGTCTTCGCCGGCGAGCTCTCCGGACACTATTATTTCCGGGCCAACTTCTTCGCCGACAACGCCGAGATCGCCCTGGTCAAGATGCTCAACCTGGCCAGTTCCCGGGCCGAACCGCTCTCAAAAATCGTCGAGCCCTTGCGGCGCTACTCCGCCACCGGAGAGGTCAACTTCCCGGTCGACGACCCCGACGGAAAGATCGAGGCCCTGGCCGAAGAGTTTTCCGACGGGGAAGGCTATTTCCTCGACGGGGTCTCGGTCCGCTGGCCCGACCGCTGGTTCAACGTCCGCAAGTCGAACACCGAGCCGCTCCTCCGTCTCAATCTGGAAGCCCCGACCGAAGCCGAGCGGGACGAGCTGAGGGAAAAGGTGGAGCGCGTGATCCGGGGAGACGGTGATCGGTAATCGGTGATCGGTTAACTTTCCCGGGACCAGATCCTCACCTTTCCCTCAACACCGCCGAAGCAATGACTGTACTGGAATCCATCATCCTCGGCCTGGTCCAGGGGTTGACCGAATTTCTCCCGGTCTCCAGTTCCGGACACCTGGTGGTGACGGAAAAACTCCTCGGGCTGCCCCCGGGCAACCTTCGCTTCATTGTGGCGGTTCACCTGGGGAGCCTGCTGGCCGTCCTGGCCGTTTACCGGGTCCAGGTGGGCCGCCTCCTCAAGGGAATCCTCTGCGGCCGGATCCGGCGGAAGAACGGCCGCTGGCGCTTCTCCAACCCCGACACCCGCCTGGCGCTTCTCCTCGGGGTGGGCACGGTTCCGGCGGCCGTTTTCGGTTACCTGTTCGCGTCCCGGATCGAGGAGGCCTTCTCCCAACCCCGGTTTGTGGGTTTTTCCCTGCTCGTGACCGGCACGGTCATCTTCTCCCTTCGCTTCGCCCGGGACCGGAAGGGGGAGCCGAATTTCTTCCGGGCGATCCTGGTCGGGTTGGCCCAGGCGGCGGCGATCTTCCCCGGGATCTCCCGCTCGGGGATGACTATCTCGGCCGGGGTCCACTCCGGGATCGAGCGGACCCGGGCCGCCGACTTCTCCTTCCTCCTCTCGATCCCGATCATCCTCGGGGCCGGGCTCTTCAAGTTCCTGGATGATGCCGGGGAGGGGCTCCCCCGCGCGGAGATCGCCGTCCTCCTGATCGGGGCTCTGGCCGCCGCCGTCTCCGGTTACCTGGCGATCCGGATCCTGCTCCGGCTGATCAAGAAAAAGAAACTCCATTACTTCGGCTATTACTGCTGGCTGGCCGGCCTCGCCGTTCTCGCCCTGACCCTCTAACCCTGCCCCGGGAGCGACGATGAAACCGGCCCCCCCGCCGCTGCTGACCGCCGATGTTTTCGGCCTCCCCCTCTACGACCGGGGCAAGATCCGCGATGTCTTCGCCGCCGGGGAGGATATCCTGGTCGTGACCACCGACCGGGTCTATCTCTTCGACCGGGTCTATCCGGTCGGGCTGGCGGGGAAGGGGAGGGTGCTGACCGCGCTGACCTTACAGACCTTCGCCCGGAGCGGGGATCTGCTCCCGAATTACGTTATCTCCGCCGACGTCGAAGATTATCCTCCCCCCTTCAACTCCCGCCCCGACCTTCTCGCCGGGCGCAGTTACCTGACCCGGAAGGTCGAGCCGATCCGCCTGGAGTGCGTGGCCCGGGGATATCTCTACGGCCAGGCCTGGGAGGCCTACCGCACCGGCGGCCGGCCCTGGCTCCCGGAGTTCCCCGCGGGCCTCCAGCAGGCGGACGAATTGCCGGCCCCCATCTTCACCCCGGCGAAAAAGAGCCGGACCGGCGAGGACCGGAACCTGAGCCGGCGGGAGCTGGTCGAGCTGGTCGGGGAGGAGCGGGCGGACCGGATCGGGAGGATAACCCTGGAGATCTACCGGCGGATGCGGGAGGTCTTCGCCCGGGCCGGCTTCATCCTCGCCGACACCAAGTTCGAATTCGGCGAAAGGGACGGCCGCCTCCACCTGATCAACGAGGCCTGCACCCCCGACTGCTCCCGGATCTGGAAAAAGTCCCGCTACCGCCCCGGCCGGCTCCAGGACCCCTGGGACAAGGAAATCCTTGAGAATTACCTGAAAGAAAGAGGCTGGTCCCCGCTGTCCGAACCCCTCCCGCTCCCCGAACCCCTCCTCGCCGAAACCGCCCGCCGCTTCGCCGATCTGCTTTCCCTTGAGACCCCTGCCGGTTTATCCGGCAGGTGAATAAGTTCACAGGCTATCCCGTGAGGTCTCTCCCCACCAGACCCCTGCCGGCTCGTCCGGCAGGTGAATAAGTTCACAAGCTATCCGACGCTGCCTCCCTTTCCCCTCTGTCTCTCCGCCTCCTGCCCCTCATAGAAAATACAGCTGTTCGCGCCTCTAAATAGCTTGACAATCTGTTTATCCAGGTTGATTCAGCAATCCAAAAAAAAATAATAAAACTCTTGACCTGGATAAGGCAATTATAGTAATTGTCTTGTCTGAAACACTGGAGACTGAAATAATGAATCGACCTCCGCAAAGGTTTATGATCCTCTCTCTCTCTCTCTCTCTCTCTCTCTCTCTCTCTCTCTGACAAACACTTACATACCGATACTATTGTCCCGGATGGTTTAACCATCCGGGATTTTTTTATGTCTTAAAATATCCTCCGGAAATTCTATCTTATGAAAAAGTCTTGCCTGAATAATATCGTAATTCCATTTGTAATATTCTCCTTTATCTCCTTCTGGGTTCTGGTCCAGATTGCGGCCGGAGAGCTGGAGGTGGTTTTCCTCGACGTCGGCCAGGGGGATTCGGTTTTGGTTACCACCCCTTCCGGCTTCCGGGTCCTGATCGACGGGGGTGACGGAAAGGGGAGTTTCTCCCGGGACCAGGCCGAAGAGGTGATCATCCCCTACCTCCGCCGGGCCGGGATTCGGAAGCTGGATGCGGTTGCCGTCACCCATCCGCATTTCGATCATCTCGGCGGCCTGGTCTCCCTCCTCGGCAACCGGAAGATCGAAGTCGGCGAGGTCCTCGATCCCGGGGCCCGCTACCCTTCCGACGATTATCTCAATTTCCTCCGGGCCGTCCGGGACCGGGAAGAGATTCGGTACATTCAGCCCCGCCCCGGGGAGTTGCTCGACTGGGGGCCGGAAGTGGAAGTCCGGGTTCTGGGCCCGCTGGAGGAGTCCGACAATCCCAACAACTCCTCGCTGGTGCTCAAGCTCACCTATAGCGAGATCTCCTTTCTCTTTACCGGGGACGCCGAACGGGAGGC
>JAVCCZ010000204.1 GCA_030765265.1 Candidatus Erginobacter occultus | reverse complement strand
GGAAGTCGTCCTTCACCCGCCGCGCGGTCGATTTGAAAAGCCTGGTCGAGGAGATCGCCCACCTGCTCAAGACCTCGATCTCTAAGAAGGCGGTTCTCAACCTCCAGCTCGCCGACGAGCTCCCGACGATCGAGGCCGACCCCTCCCAGGTCCGGCAGGTGGTGATGAACTTCCTGATCAACGCCTCAGAAGCCCTCGACGGCAAGAGCGGCTACATCACCGTCTCCGCCGGGGCCGCGCTCTGCGGGGAGGAGGAACTGAAAAAGACCGAGTTTCCCGAGGGGTTGGAGCCGGGGCTTTACGTATTTCTCGAGGTGGCCGATACCGGGACCGGGATGGACGAAGATACCCGCCGCCGGCTCTTCGAGCCCTTCTTCTCCACCAAGTTCACCGGCCGCGGTCTGGGACTGGCGGCGGTGCTGGGGATCGTCCGCGGTCACGACGGGGCAATCCGGATTGAGACCGAACCCGGGAAGGGGACGACCTTCCGGGTCCTCTTCCCCGCGCTCGAATCCGGGAAGGCGGTGCCGGCCGCTCCCGCCGCCGCCTCTGCGTCCGGCGGTCTCGATTGGCGGGGCGAGGGGACGGTCCTCCTGGCCGAGGACGAGGAGACCCTCCGGGCCCTGGGCACGCAGATCCTTCAGCGCCTGGGGCTGAAAGTCATCGCCGCCGCCGACGGGATGGAGGCGGTCGAACTCTTCCGGAAGCACCGAAAGAAGATCGATCTCGTCCTTCTCGACCTGACGATGCCCCGTCTCGACGGCGGGGAAGCCCTGGCGGAGATCAGGAAGATCGATCCTTCGGCCCGGGTGGTGATCGCCAGCGGCTACAGCGAGGCCGACCTGGCCGAGCGTTTCGCCGGCCGGAATTTGACCGGGATCCTCCAGAAGCCCTATTCCCTCGGCCGTCTCCGGGGCCTCCTCGCAACTCTCCTCCCCTCATCCGGCCCGGCGGCAAAAAACCCGCGGTAACTCTTGTGAGTCCACTGTTATTAAGGAGAGCATAAATAGGTTGCGTGTCATTGCGAGGAGCGCAGCGACGAAGCAATCTCAACTTACTGCCCAGGAAGAGATTGCTTCGCTGCGCTCGCAATGACAATGTGCGGGAATGCAATCTCTATCCTTCTCTGGTTAATATATTGCCGCAGCCAACAATCGCTAACGCTATCGGGATCGCTATCGAGGCCCGGGGGTAAAGTATGACCGGGCGATAGCTATCCCGAATCGAAAACGGGAAAGACGAGAATTAAAATCACCAGGAAAAAAATTGCCGCCGGGCTGCTGGCTGCGTGCGCGGTCGGTTTGCTCCTGGCCGCCGGTTGGCGGGCCGGCGAGCGCCGGGCCGCCGGGGCCGAAGCCGAGATGGAGGAGCGGCTGCTGGGCCGGGCCGCCGCCCTTGCCGGGTCGCTCAATCCGGAACTGGTGAAGACGCTCACCTTCACCGCCTCCGACCGGGGGACCCCGGCCTATGATTCCCTCCGGGACCGGATGGCCGTCGCCGGGATGAACGGCGCGCAACGCGGCATCTACAGCCTGGTCCTCCGGGACGGCCGTTTCGTCTTCGGTCCCGAGGACTACGATCCCTCCGATCCGATGGCCAGTCCCCCGGGGACGTTCTACGAAACGCCGCCGCCGGAAATCGAGACGGTATACCGGACCGGTTTCCCCCGGGTTTTCGGCCCCTACCGCGACGAATACGGGACCTTTGTCTCCGCCCTGGCCCCGGTCTTCGACCCGGTCTCCGGCGATATCCTGATGCTGGTCGGGATCGATATTTTGGCCGACGATTGGCAGGCGATTCTCGCCGCCGCCCGGCGCGGTCCGCTGCTTGCTTCACTCCTCCTCCTCCTGGTCCTGGCCGGCGGGGTGGTCATCCTCAGCCGCAGCCGGCGGAAGCTCCTTCCGGGCCGCCTCCGCCTCCGGGGCTGGATCTTCGCCCCTACCTGTGCCGCCACCGTGATCCTGCTCGGGCTATTCGGGTTCTCTCAATATTACCAGCGGGGCGAGGCAACCAGCCGGCGGACACGCCGGCTCATCGAGCAGGGCCGCCGGCAATGGCAGGGGCTGGTGGAGAGCGAGGCCCGGATCCTGGGAACGTTCCTCGACCGGGTCGAGGACCATCCCGGCCTCTCCGAAGCCTGGCGGACGCGGGACCGGGAAGAACTGGAAACCCGGACGGGCTCGTTCCTCGCCCAAAGCGGAACTCCCCGCCGGATCGATTATCTCTCCTTTATCGGTCCGGACCTGACCTGTTTCTTCCGGGGCCACGCCCCCGGCCGTTTTGGAGATCAAGTCGACTTTGGCACCCTGCGGGAGGCGGCCCGGACCGGCCAGGATTCCTGGGGGTTGGAGTTGTTCCCGCCGGACAGCTTCGCCCTTCTCTATGTCCGGCCCGGTCGCGAGGCGGGCCGGCCCGACGGATTCATCAAGGCGGGGGTGGAGGTCGAACGGCTGGCGGCGCTCTTTGCCGGTCTGGCGGGCAGCCACGTCGTTATCGTGATCGACGCTTCCCGTGAAGGAGGGGGCCGGGCCCGGGTGGTCAGGCAAACCCTCGATCCCCTCCCCGAGGGGCTGGAAGAAGCCTGGTCTGAGTTCCCCGCCGCCGGGGCGGAGGAAGCCCCGGCGCCCGAGTTCCGCCATAACGATCGGATTTATTCGGCCGGGATGATTCCGGTTCCCGACGCCGTCGGCCGCCCGGCTGCGGCGATCTTCATCCTCCGGGACATCACCCTGGAAGCCGCCGAGGCCGGCAGCGCCATCCTTCATAACCTCGCCCTGGCCGCGGTACTGGGCGGGGCGATCCTGGCCCTGCTCTGGACGGTTGCCGGCCGGGCCGAGAGCCAGATCCGGGAGGTTTTCCGGCAGGTGCGGGAGAACGAGGAGCGGTTCCGGACGGTCTTCGATCACGCCCAGGACGGGATCTTCATCGAGACTCCGGAGGGCCGGATCGTCGACGTCAACCGGGCGGTTTGCGAGCTGCTCGGCTACCGCCGGGAGGAACTGCTGAAGATGTGGGTCTCCGACCTCCTCCCCCCCGAGGTCGCCGCCGCCCTACCCGTTCGGATCAAGCCGGAGACGGTGGCCGGGGGAACCTATATCGAGACCGAGGAGGTGGCCAAGGGCGGCCGGCGGATTCCGATCGAGGTCAGCAACTCCCTGGTCCGGATCGGGCGGGTGGAGCGGGTGGTGGCGATCGTGAGGGACATCACCGAGCGCAAGCGGGCCCAGGAGGCGCTGCAAACGAAGACCGGCGAACTGGAACAACTGACCCGGCGGCTCCAGGCCGCCCTGGAATGGGCCAACCGGATGACCGAGAAGGCCGAGGAGGCCAGCGTGGCCAAGAGCCGTTTCCTGGCCAATATGAGCCACGAGATCCGGACCCCGATGAACGGGGTTCTGGGGATGACCGGGCTGCTCCTGGACAGTCCGCTCAACCAGGAGCAGCGGCATTATGCCGAGATCATCGAGGCCAGCGGGGAGGCCCTGTTGACCCTGATCAACGAGATCCTCGACTTCTCCAAGATCGAGGCCGGGCGGCTGGAGCTGGATTCGGTCGAGTTCGACCTCGAGGAACTGCTGGAGAAGTTTTCTTTCGCCCTGGCCGCCCCGGCCGGGGCCAAGGGGCTGGAGTTCGTCTGCCGGGCCGCCCCGGGAACCCCGTCCCGGCTGAAGGGCGACCCGGCCCGGCTGCGGCAGGTCCTCACCAACCTGGCCGGTAACGCGATCAAGTTCACCGAAGAGGGTTCGGTGACGGTTGAGGTCACTTTGGACCGGAGAGAAGGGGACCTGGCGGCCCTTGAATTCTCGATCGCCGATACCGGGATCGGGATCCCTTCCGAATACCGCGATGGGATCTTCGACCCCTTCACCCAGGCCGATGAGACCACCACCCGACGCCACGGGGGGACCGGTCTCGGCCTGGCGATCGCCCGCCAGCTGGTGGAGCTGATGGAGGGAGAGATCGCCGTCGAATCCGAACCCGGCCGGGGCTCGACCTTCCGGTTTACCGCTCGCTTCGAGGTCGTCTCCGCCGTCGGTCCGGCCAGGACCCCGGGGGTCGATGATCTCTCCGCCCACCGGTCGGCCCGGGTCCTGGTGGTCGACGATAATCCGACCAATCGGAAACTGGTGACCTCGCTCCTCCTCCGCTGGGGGATGAGACCCGGGGAGGCGGATTCCGGCGTCCGGGCCCTGGAAGAGTTGAGGGCAGCCGGGTCGGCTTCCGATCCCTATCGGGCGGCCATCCTGGATATGATGATGCCGGGGCTGGACGGCGAGGAACTAGCCGCCCGGATCGGGGTCGACCCGGCCATTCCGCCCCTGCCCCTGGTCCTGATGACCTCGCTCGGCCGTCACCCGGCCCCGGCCCGGAGGGAGGAACTCGGCTTCGCCGCCGTCCTCTCCAAGCCGGTCCACCGCTCCGACCTCCTCCGGGCCCTGATTGCGGCTCTCGATGGTCCGGTCAGCGCACCGTCCCCGCCGCCGCCGGCCCCCCGGACGGCCGGGGAGAACCGTCCGAAGCGGCGGCCCGGAAGAATCCTGGTGGCGGAGGATAACCCGGTAAACCAGCAGGTGGCCCGGGGGATGCTGAAGAAACTCGGCTACGTTCCCCGGGTCGTCGCCGACGGGAAAGAAGCTTTGGCCGTGCTGGCCGAGGAGCCGTTCGACCTGGTCCTGATGGACGTCCAGATGCCGGTGCTTGACGGTTTACAGGCGACGGAAAAGATCCGCGACCCGGCTTCCGAAGTCCTCGACCACCGGATCCCGATCGTCGCCCTGACCGCCCACGCCCTGAAAGGCGACCGGGAGCGCTGCCTTGAGGCCGGGATGAACGATTACCTCCCCAAGCCGATCACCCTCCCCGCCCTGGAAGCGATCCTGGAGAAATGGCTGGGGAGGAAGGAACGGGAACAAACCGGAATCTCGACCGGGAATGATCGATTATGAAAAAGAAGCAAGCACAATCGCCGGGAGAGCTGCCGGTTCCGGATACGGAAAACCTCTTCAGGTTGCTGGCCGAGCAGATGAACGACATCGTCTGGACCGCCGATCTGGAGCTAAAGCCCACCTACGTCAGCCCCTCGATCAGGAAAGTCCTCGGCTTCACCCCGGAAGAGAGGTTGCAGCAGTCCCTGTCGGCAAAAATGCCGCCGGCGACCCTTCGCCTGGTGAAAGAGAAGATCAAAGAGGAACTGACCCGCGACCGGGAACGCGACCCCGGCCGGTCGATCACTCTCGATCTCGACTTTTTTCACCGGGACGGCTCAATCCGCACCCTGGAGACCAGCCTCTCCTTCATCCGCGACGAGGAGGGAAATCCGACCGGCATCTACGGCCTTTCCCGGGATGTCACCGACCGCCATTGGGTTGAGGATGCTTTGCGAAAGAGCGAGGCCCGGTTCAAGAACATCCTCCTTTACGCCCCCCTGGCCATCCAGGGCTACCGGACCGACGGGACGGTGGTTTACTGGAACCGGGAGGCGGAAAGGGTTTACGGCTACTCCGCCGAAAAAGCGATCGGCAGGAACCTGGGGGATTTGATCATCCCCGAGGAGATCCGGCCGTTCTTCGAGGAGTCGCTGGGCGGCTGCGCCGGCCTGGAACAATCCGGAGAATTTATGGAGGCCGGCGATGTCAGCCTCCTCCGGAAGGATGGTTCCCGGGTCCTGGTCCACTCCATCCACACCGCCGTCTGTGTCGAGGGGGAGGAGCCGATGCTCTTCTGCATCGACCTCGATCTCACCGATCGCCAGCGGATGGAGGCGGAGCGGCTGAAGATGGAGCGTCAGCTCCAGCAGACCCAAAAGATGGAGAGCCTCGGGGTCCTGGCCGGGGGGGTCGCCCACGACTTCAACAACATCCTGATGGTGATCCTGGGCAACGCCGAGCTGGCCCTGAAGGAGATGGGGTCTTTATCCCCGGCCCGGGAGTCGGTGTCCGAGATCTCCGCCGCCGCCCGCCAGGCCTCCGAGCTCTGCAAGCAGATGCTGGCTTATGGCGGCCGGGCCTCCTTCGTCCAGGAGCCGCTCAACCTGGCTGCCCTGATCAAGGAGACCGCCCCCCTGATCAAAGTATCCACCTCCCGGGGCGTGGTTTTGAAGTACGAACTGGAGTCCGGACTGGTCGAGGGGGATCCCTCCCAGCTTCGCCAGGTGGTGATGAACCTGGTCATCAACTCCTCGGAGGCGATCGGCGAGCGCCGCGGCGTGGTCACCATCGCCACCGGGAAAGTTTCCCTCGACCAAGCCGAGGCCAGTAGCAGGGACTCCTCCGGGAAACTCCAGGCCGGGGAGTACGTCTTTCTCCGGGTGGCTGACAACGGCCGGGGGATGGACGAGGCGACCCGGCGGCGGGTCTTTGAGCCCTTCTTCACCACCAAGTTCACCGGCCGGGGGCTGGGCTTGGCGGCGGTCCTGGGGATTGTCCAGGGACACGGAGGGACGATCTCGGTCGAGAGCGAGCCGGAGCTGGGGACGACATTCCAGGTCCTCCTCCCTGCCCTGGGTCCGTAGATCCTGTTATCCCGTCAAAAAATATCCGGTTAGCCCTTATCCCCGTCCTGGAGGCGGCGGAGTTTCTGTTCGGCTTGCTCCGAGGCGGGGACCAGGTCGAACCAGAAGAAGTTGTGGGGGCCGACGGTGAAGAAGTAGGGGAGGGTGCCGATCGGGGGGAAGGGGGTCCCGCCGAGCATCTCCACCGGGCGGAAGCCCTCGTATTCCCGGAGATCGAGCTCGATCGGCTGGGTGAAGCGGGAGAGGTTGTTGACGATCAAAACGATCCGGTCCTGGTGGCGCCGGGTGTAGGAGAGGGTCTTGGGGTTCCAGGAGGGGACGAATTTCAGGTCCCCCCGGCCGAAGACGGCAGCGTGCTCTTTGCGGGTTTTGATCAGCCGCTTCATCCAGCTCAATAGCGAGGTCGAGGTCCGCAGCTGGGCCTCGACGTTGATCGACTGGCAGCCGTAGACCGGGTCCATATTCACCGGGCTGTAGAGCTGGGCCGGGTCGGCCCGGGAGAAGCCGGCGTTGCGGTAGCCGTCCCACTGCATCGGGGTCCGGACCCCGTTGCGGTCGCCGAGATAGATGTTGTCCCCCATCCCGATCTCGTCGCCGTAGTAGATCACCGGGGAGCCGGGGAGGGTGAAGAGGAGGTTGTTGAGGAGTTCGATCTGGCGCCGGCCGTTGTCGAGCAGCGGGGCCAGGCGCCTCCGGATCCCGATGTTGCATTTCATCTTCCCGTTCTTGGCGTACTCCCGATACATATAGTCCCGTTCCTCGTCGGTCACCATCTCCAGGGTCAGTTCGTCGTGGTTTCTTAAAAACAGCCCCCACTGGCAGGCTTCCGGGATCGAGGGCAGCTGCCGCATAATGTTCTCGATCGGCTCCCCCGACTCCTTACGCAGGGCCATAAAGATCCTCGGCATCAGGGGGAAGTTGAAGGCCATATGGAACTCGTCGCCGTCCCCGAAGTAGGGCAGAACGTCGCTCGGCCACTGGTTGGCTTCGGCGATCAGGACCTTGTCCTCGAACTTTTCATCGATCTTGGCCCGCATCCTCTTGAGGAACCGGTGGGTCTGGGAGAGGTTTTCGCAGTTGGTCCCATTCCGTTCGAAGAGGTAGGGGACGGCGTCGCAGCGGAAGCCGTCCAGCCCCATTCGCAGCCAGTGGTTCATCACCCGGAGCATTGCGGTTTGGACCAGGGGGTTGTCGTAATTCAGGTCCGGCTGGTGGCCGAAGAAGCGGTGCCAGTAAAACTGGCCGGTGGTCTTGTCGTAGGTCCAGTTTGATTCCTCGGTATCGACGAAGATGATCCGGGCGTCTTTATACTTTTTATCGGTGTCGCTCCAGACGTAATAACCCCGCTTGGAGGATTTCCGGGAACTCCGGGATTCGATGAACCAGGGGTGCTGGTCCGAGGTGTGGTTCATCACCAGATCGGTCACCACCCGGATATTCCTTTTATGGGCCGCCCGGATCAGGGCCTTGAAGTCCTTGACGGTTCCGTATTCGGGCTGGATCTTGTAAAAATCCGAGATGTCGTAGCCGTCGTCCTTCTGGGGGGAGAGGTAAAAGGGGAGGAGCCAGAGGCAGTCGATGCCGAGGTCCTGGAGGTAGTCGAGCTTCTCGATCACCCCCTTAAAATCGCCGACCCCGTCGTTGTTGCTGTCGAAGAACCCCTTGACGTGGAGTTCGTAAAAGATCGCGTCCTTGTA
Organism: Candidatus Erginobacter occultus; assembly: GCA_030765265.1. Classification (GTDB taxonomy): domain Bacteria; phylum Auribacterota; class Erginobacteria; order Erginobacterales; family Erginobacteraceae; genus Erginobacter; species Erginobacter occultus. The sequence continues at coordinate 2,471 of JAVCCZ010000204.1, read as the reverse complement.
CCAGAGTTTATCCTCTCCCATCTCCCTCCTCCTCCTGAATAGTGACTTAACCCGTGCCTAATCGGGATCGCTATCGCTATCGAAATCATACCCCGGTATTTTGGTCTGAAATTCAGGGTTCGGCCTGCATTTGACCGGGCCTGAATTCGACAGCAAATCCGATGCCGATAGCGATTTATGGCGTCGAGCTTACTATATCCCGCGATGGATATAAAACAAATTTCCCGGGGAAAATAATTCGGGTTAGAGAAACGGAACTTTCCGCTCCCGGACGGCGCGGTCGGCGTAGAGGTACATCCCGGCCGACCAGGCCTGGGCGGCCATCCCCAGCGGCTGGCCGGTCTCCCCCTCCAGCCACTCGTTGAACTCCCACTCCCCCTTCCGGCCCTTCCGGTTGAGGCGGGCCAGGGACTCCAGGGCTGCCCTGGCTTCCTTCAACCGCTTCATCTTGACTAAAGCGGCGACGTAGACACCCCCGATGAAGGGCCAGACGCCCCCGTTGTGGTAGCGGTGGGGGAGGTTGAGGTTGTCGAAGACGTAGAAGTAGCGCCAGTCGGGATCGCCGGGCCGGATCGGGGGGTCGATTGCCTTGACCGGTCCCGGGCGGTCGACTTTCCGCTTCCGGATCAGGTCGAGGATCTTTTCCGATCGTTCCCGTCCGGCCACCCCGGAGAGGACCGCCAGCAGGTTGCCCAGGGAGTCGAACCACTCTCCGAAGCCGCGGAAGGTGAGGTAGGGGAGGTAGTAGGATTCGCCCTTCAGGATCCGCTTTTCCGGGACGGCGTGTTCCCGGCCCAGGCTGTCGAACCCCTCCCGGCTGAAGGTTTCCGTGCTCATACTTGGCTCCAGGTGGCGCAGGAGGGAGGAAGGGTCGCCCCGGTACCAGAAATGCCGGTTGATCTTCCGTTTCAGGTTCCGCGCCCGCTCCCGGTATCGTTCCGCTCCCGCTTCATCGCCCAGGACCTCCGCCATCCCGGCCGCCTTCTTCAAGGCCAGGTAATGCAGGATGTTGACGGTGAGGCCCTTGCCCCGGGTGGCGAAAAGGTCCTGCCAGTCCGAACCCTCGGTCATCGTGACCAGCCCGGTTTGATCGACGTCCTGGTACTCGTACCAATGGAGGGTCTTTTTCACCGCCGGGTAATACCTCTTCAGGAAGTCTCTGTCCCCGCCGGCCCGGAAATAAGCGGCGATTCCGATGACCAGCCATAAACCCCCGTCGGCGTAGGCCTGGAAGTTGGGGCGGAGGGTCCGGATGTGGACGTTGTTGGGGATCAGTCCCAGGGGGCTCTGGTTTTGGACCAGCAGCTTCACGCTTGCCTCCAGGGATCGGTCGATCTCCGTCTCCCCGGCCAGAACCGCCCCCAGCAGCGTGATCATACTGTCCCGGGCCCAGACCTGGGGGTAGCCGGGGATCGTCGCCGAGGCCAGCATCCCGCCTTTCCGGCCGCAGCCCTTCACCACCCGGAGGGCTTCCCGGTGGGCGGTCTCGGTTAAATTTTCGCGATCGGCGGTCATCGGGTTTTCGGGGAAGTTGACAATCCTTTATCCAGTCTATACTATGCCCCGCCTTCCGGCAATGGGAAGCACGGTCTCCCGCCGCCCCCGCCCCGGAATCTCTTAACCTGTCCCCGCGATAGCGCTTACGGATCATTTATGATAACGGCCCAGAACCTGACCAAGCATTTCGGCAACCAGGTCCTCTTCGAGGACGCCTCCTTCTGTCTCGTCCCCGGGGATCGTCTCGGCCTGGTCGGGCGCAACGGCTCCGGGAAGAGCACGCTCTTTGGGATGATCACCGGGGAGGAACCCCCCGACGGCGGGGAGATCACCGCCCCGAAGGGTTACCGGATCGGCTATCTGGAACAGGAACTTCGCTGGAAGAAGCCGACGGTCCTCGAAGAAGGCTGTCGGGGTCTTCCCGCCGCGGAGAAGGACGACACCTGGAAGGTGAAGAAGATCCTCTCCGGCCTGGGCTTTTCCGAAGCCGACCTCGACCGGTCCCCGGCCGAGTTCTCCGGGGGGTACCGGACGCGGATCGCCCTGGCCCGGTTGCTGGTCTCCCGGCCCGACCTTTTACTCCTCGACGAGCCGACGAATTTCCTCGATATCCTCTCGATCCGCTGGCTGGCCGGCTTCCTCCTTTCCTGGCCGGGGGAACTGATGGTGATCAGCCATAACCGGGCCTTTATGGACAGCATCGTCACCCGGACGATGGGGATCCACCGGGGCGCGATCCGGGTCATCAACGGTCCCACCGAGAAGTACTACCGGCAGATCAAAGCCGAGGAGGAGGTGCTGGAGCGGCGGCGGATCAACGACGAGAAGATCCGGAAGAAGGAGGAAGAGTTCATCAACCGGTTCCGGGCCAAGGCCCGGCGGTCCAGCCAGGTCCAGTCCCGGGTCAAGCGGCTGGAGAAGATGGAGCTGACCGACCGGCTCCGGGAGATCGAGACCCTGGACTTCTCCTTCGC
>JAVCCZ010000120.1 GCA_030765265.1 Candidatus Erginobacter occultus | reverse complement strand
CGCCTTCTCGGTGATCCTGGTCTTCCTGATCCTGCCGATGTTCTATGCCCTCTACCTGAGCCTCTTCCGCTGGGATATGGTGGCCCCCTCCCAGTTTGTCGGATTGAGAAACTACCTGATCCTGCTCCAGGATGCCGAGTTCCTCCTCTCCCTGATGAATACCGCCATCTTCTCCCTGGGGTCGATCGTCTTCGGACTCGGCCTCTCCCTTTTAGTGGCAGTCCTGCTGAGCAAGAAGATCCGGGGCCTGGGTCTCTTCCGGACCGCCTTCTTCATCCCCTATATCGCCTCGATGACCGCCATCGCCATCGTCTGGCGCTGGATACTCCAGCCCCGGGGGCTGCTCAACCTCGTTATCAATTCAGTCGGTTCTCTTTTCGGTGCCGCTCCAGGCGAAATCAGGTGGCTCCAGCAACCCGGTTGGGCGAGGGTGGCGATCATTATCTTCATCGTCTGGAAGACGATGGGCTTCAATATCCTGATCTTTCTGACCCGGCTTCTCGATATCAATCCCTCCTATTATGAAGCCGCCGATATCGACGGGGCCAACGGTTTTGCCAAGTTCCGGTACATTACCTGGCCGCTGCTCTTCCCGACCACCCTCTTCCTCCTTACCATCTCGACCATATTCTCCTTCCAGATGTTCGTCCCGGTCTTCGTCCTTACCCCCGATGGGGGGCCGCTGAAGAGCACCAGTACCGGTGTCTTTTATCTATACCGTACCGCTTTCAACAACAACCTCTTTGGCTACGCCTGCGCGATCGCTTATATCCTCTTCTTCATCATCCTGATCCTGACGATGCTCCAGAAGAAGTTTTTAGGCAAGAAAGCGGCCTACGAGGGATGATGAGGGGGAATGGGGAATAGGACTTGATGAGTAAAATCACAAATAAAAACAAGAGAAACATCTCCCCGCGGGTGATGATATATCTGTTCCTGACGGCCGGGGCGATCACAATGGTCTTCCCCTTTGTCTGGATGATCACTACCTCGTTCAAGTCTTCCCTCGAGGTTCTCTCGGCCCGGGTCTCCCTGATCCCGGAGGCGAAGAAATACATCGAGATCGATCGGGAGCGGGAACAGGTTGAGTTCGCTCTCGCCCTAAAACTGAAACGGGAGGTCTCCCGGGGGGAGGGCGAAATCGCGGGTTTGATCGGGGCGGAGATCGACGGGCGGCCGAAACTGCAGGCGGCTCTCTCCAACACCTTCAGTTCCCTGCGGCTGAGGATCGAGAAACTCTTTGCCCGCTACCCCTCCCCGGAGCGAGTCGAAGAGAAGACCTCGGAACTGGGGGCCACGGCCGAACGGCGGCTGCGGGAAGCGGGGATCGCCGAAACGCTTTCTTCCCCCACCCGGGAGCTTTTCCTTGCCCGGCTCGACCGGCTGCGGACGGATCTCGATCGGCTGGCGGCCACCGCCGTCGCGGAAGACCAGCCGATCCCGGTGGTCATCCTGGCCGGGGAGAGGAGGGGAGAGGAGATCGAAGTCCCCCGGAATCGGATCATCCGGAGACGGTTTCTCTGGGAGAATTTCCGCGAAGCCTGGCAGGCGGCCCCTTTCGCCCGCTACTTCTTCAACAGTATCCTGGTCTCGATCCTGGTCACCTCCGGCCAGGTCCTGACTTCGGCTCTGGCCGCCTACGCCTTCGCCCGGATGAAGTTTCCCCTCAAGGAACCGCTCTTTCTCCTGCTCCTGGCCACGATGATGATCCCCAAGCAGGTGATCCTGATCCCCGACTACGCCATCATCTCCTGGCTGGGTTGGGTCAACACCTACGCCGCGCTGGTGGTACCCTTCCTGGGAGCGGTCTTCGGAATCTACTTTATGCGCCAGCACTTCGAGACCCTCCCCCAGGACCTTTTCGATGCCGCCAGCATTGACGGTTGCGGCCGTTTTCGGACCCTCTTCCAGATCGTCCTCCCGATCTCCGGCCCGGTGATCCTGACCGTTGCCCTCTTCACCTTCATTATGACCTGGAATGAGCTGCTCTGGCCCCTGGTAATGACCAATACCCCGGAGATGCGGCCGCTCCAGGTCGGACTGGCGGTCTTCAACCAGGAGAGCGGGACCGACTGGGAGCTGCTGATGGCTGCCTCCACCTTCTCCATCCTCCCCTTGATGATTATCTTCTTTGCCGCCCAGAAATACTTTGTTGAAGGGATCACCCGTTCGGGGATGAAGAGCTGACAGCTGATATTTTTTCAGAAATAACATCGTAGGTTAAAGGTTAATATGAATAGAGCGATATTTACTGGAAACTACCCGGTGATCGCCAAATTCGCGATTGTCGGATTGGGCTTTCTCTTGCTCTTCGGCTGCGGGCGGGCTGTCGAAGATGGAGACAGCGACGTGGTTACTGTGCGCTTCTGGCACGCAATGGGAGGGCCTCTGGGCGAGGTGCTCAACGAGATGATCGACGAATTCAATGCCGAATATCCGTCGATCTTCGTCAAGTCGGAGAGTATGGGGAGCTACGAGGCCCTGAAACAGAAGATCCTGGCCTCGATCGTGGCCAAAAACCAGCCCGACCTGGCCCAGGCCTACGAAGCCTGGATCTCGACCCTCCTGGGGGGCGACGCCCTGGTCGACCTGGGAGAACTCGATCCCGGCTTCACCAAAGAACTGGAGGACTTCTTTCCGGTCCTGGTCGAGAACAGTTACTACGACGGCCGGCTGATGTCGCTCCCCTTCAACAAATCGGTCCCGGTTCTCTACTACAACAAGGACCTCTTCCGCCGGGCCGGGCTCGACCCCGAGCGGCCGCCCCGGACCTGGGAAGAGTTTTCCGACTACTGCCGGGCCCTGACCCGGGACCTGACCGGGGACGGGAAACCCAACCAGTGGGGGTTCAAGTTCACCGATCACGCCACTTACTTTGAATGCCTCCTGGTGCAGAACGGGGGAGAAATTTACGACCGGGGAAATCAGACGATGCTCTTCGCCTCCCCGAAGGGTGTAGAAGCCCTCCAGTACCTGGTCGACCTGGTCCGCCGGGATCGGGTCGCCGATTTTTACCTGACCGGCTACCAGCACCAGGTGGACTTCGCCGCCGGCGAGACGGCAATGATCGTCGCCTCCTGCGTTTCTCGGACTTTTATGCGGAAACAGCTCAAGTTCGACTGGG
>JAVCCZ010000180.1 GCA_030765265.1 Candidatus Erginobacter occultus | reverse complement strand
GGCCGGGTCGATCCCCCAGCGGATGCCGAGGGCGGCGGCGAACCGTCCCGTTCCCACACCCACCTCCAGGCCGCCGGAAAAATCCCCCCCGGCCCGTTTCAGGGCCGCCAGTTCCGCCCGGTAGAGTTTGGGGTGCCGGTCGTACCAGCGGTCGTAACGGCCGGGGTCGGAGGCGAAGAGGCTGCCGGTCATATTACGTTGTTGCCGTAAAAACGGTCGAGATGGTCGGAGATATCTCCGTCGGCCGGCTGGCGGCGGATCTCCTCTTCGCGGAAGGAATAGCGGTAGTTGTCGCAATATTGCTCGAGGACCTCCCGGGCCCGGACGATCTGCTCAAATTTCTCCCGGGCGGCTGAAATATCCCTTTCCCGGCTGCTGTCAGGGTGATATTGACGGCTCAGTTCCCGGAAGGCGTCCCGGACCTCGTTCCGGGTGGCCTCCTCGCCCAGGCCGAGGATCTTTCGGGCTTCCTCGATCCGCCGGTACCGGTTCCCTTTCATCCTCTCCCCGCTCCCGCTCCCCGTCCCCGCCCGCGCTGCCGGCCGGGCCGGCGAGGAGCCGGGTCGCGGGGGGGGACATCCGCCCCGCAGCGGGGGCAGTTTTCCGGGCGGGCTCCACCCGTGGAGTCCGGCGCGGCGGGCCACTGATGATCGCAGGCGGGGCAGAAGAGCCTTTCCCAGCGGGAGGTCCGGTAAACCCCGCCCTCGATCCGGATCGCCTTGGAGTTGACCAGGGCGTCGGCGACTTTCTTCCGGGCGGCTTCGACGATCTTCCCGAAGGTCTGCCGGGAGACCTTCATCTTCTCGGCCGCCGGTTCCTGGTACAGCCCCTCGTAGTCGGCCAGCCGGAGCGCCTCGAACTCGTCCAGGGTGAGGACCGCCACTTCCAGGGAGGCCAGGGGAACGCCCCGGGGCTTGAAGTAATCCGATGGGGGATGCCCCTCGACAAACCGGTATTTCAGAGGTCTCGGCATAAGTTCGTCACTCCGTACAATAAGAGCATATGCCAATAATAACACCGTTGACCCGGCCGGGCAAGGATAATTCTCCGGAATTCAAAGCGGAATTAAGTATTGAGTCTCCGGAATTCGATGGTATATATTGCGATTCGAAGATGAACCTGTCCCTGACATTGGAGTATTTCCGGCACTTCCGGGAGATCGGTTCGCTGGTCCCCGATTCGAAGACCTGCTGCCGGGCCCTGCTCGAGCCCGTCCCCTTCGACTCGGCCCGGGTGATCTACGAGTACGGCGCCGGGAGCGGCCGGGTGACCCGGGAACTCCTCCGGCGGAAGCGCCCGGAGACGGCCCTGGTCGCATTCGAAAAAAACCTCCAGCTTTATCGTCGGCTGGCGGACGGTATCCGGGAGGAAAATTTTATCCTGGTCAACGCCGATATCCTCGAACGAGATTCCGCCTCCGCCGGTGAAGGACACCCGGCCCGGGCCGACTGCGTCGTCTCCACCCTACCCTGTTCCTCGCTCGACTTCGAACGGCTGGTCCAATCCTCGGTCATCCCCCGCCTGGCGCCGGGAGGGATCTACATCCAGTACGCCCACACCCTCTCCTGTCTCAAGGGGTTTCGGGCCCGGAGCGTGCTCGGCCGCTATTTCCGGGAGGTCCGCTCCGTCCTGGTCTGGAGAAACCTTCCCCCGGCCCTGGTCTACACCTGCCGTTTCCCCCGCCGTTTGGACCAACAGGGAGCGGAAGGATAGCCTGCCCGGTCCGGCTTCCGGCCGGGCGGTGAGCAAGGCAATGGAATTACACTTATGATCCGCATCCATCAGGTTTACGGCGCCAACCTGCCCGCCGACCGGCTCCGGGTCGAGCAGGTCCAGGCGCTCTTCCGGGCCAATTTCGCCTACGCCGCCTCCGAGGCGGAGAAGATCCCCGCCCTCCTTGACGATCCCTTCCGCTACGGCTACCGGACGATCCTCCTGGTCTCGGAGAACGCCCGTTCGGCGGTCACCGGTTTCTCGCTTTTTCTGCATTTCCCGGAGGTCAACAGCTCCTTCCTCGACTACCTGGCCGTCCGGCCGGGGACCAGGGGGGGCGGCCTCGGTTCCGCCCTTTACGAGGCGACCCGGGAGTACCTGGCCGGCCTCGGCTCCCGGGGCCTTTACATCGAGACTCTCCCCGACGACCCGGCTTTGATCGAGGACCCCGCTTTCCTCAAGGAGAACCGCCGTCGGCTGCGCTTTTACGAGGGGTACGGCCTCCGTCCGATCGTCAACACCGATTACGACCGACCGGCCCCCAAACTCCGGGCCGGCTACCTCCTCTTCGACGGGCTGGGCCGGAAGGAACCCCTGGGCCGCGACGAGGCCCGGGCCGCGGTCCGGCTGATCATCAAGCGCAAGCACGGCAAGTCGGTGACGGAGGAATACATCGAGCGGGTGGTCGACTCCTTTACCGACGACCCGGTCCGCTTCCGGCCGCCCCGCGCCGCCGGGAAAACCGCCCCGCCTCCGCCCCCGCCGGCTGGACGGCTGGAGCGGCCCTTCGCCCGGGTCAGCAGCGAAGCCCATACCGTTCACCTGGTCCATCAGCGGGGATACGTGGAAAGGCCGGTCCGGGTGGGGGCGATTCTCGAGGGGCTCGAGCCCACCGGTCTCTTCGCCGCGGTTAAGCCCCGGAGATTCGGGGAAGGGGCGATCCGGGAGGTGCATAACCGCGACTTCGTCAACTACCTCAAGGCCGTCTGCCGGACCATCACCGGATCCCGGCCGGTCTATCCCTACGTCTTCCCGATCCGCCGCCCCGAGAGGCGGCCGAAGGAGCTCGCGGTCCGGGCGGGATACTACTGCGTCGATACCTTCACCCCGCTCGACCGAAACGCCTACCGGGCGGCCCGGGCGGCGGTGGACGTGGTGCTGACCGCGATGGACGAGCTGCTGGGCGGGCGAAGGGTGGTTTACGCCATCTGCCGCCCCCCCGGCCACCACGCGGGGATCAGGACTTTCGGGGGGTTCTGCTACTTCAACAACGCCGCCGTCGCCGGACACCAGCTGAGCAAGTGGGGGAAGGCGGCGGTCCTCGACCTCGATTACCACCACGGCAACGGCACCCAGGATATCTTCTATCGCCGCGACGACGTGCTCACCATCTCGCTCCACGGCCACCCGGCGATCGCCTACCCCCACTTCAGCGGCTTTGCCGACGAGCGGGGTGAGGGGGAGGGGACGGGGTATAACCGGAATTATCCCCTGCCGGCGGGGAGCGGCGAGGAGGCCTACCTGGGCGCCTTCGATCGGGCGGTGAAGCGGATCGGGAACTTCCGGCCCGCCTTCCTGGTCGTCTCCCTGGGGCTTGATACCCTCCGGGGGGATCCGACCGGTTCCTTCCTGCTTACGGCCGGGTCCCTGGAGAAGATCGGGCGGCGACTGGGTGGTTTAAAGGTCCCGATCCTGGTCGTCCAGGAGGGGGGCTACAGCCTCCGCAACCTCCGCCGGGGTGTCCCCGCCTTCTTCACCGGGCTCGCCCGGGCCCTGGCCGGGGACACTTACTGAAGCGGTTGGAGATGAACTTCTCCGCTTCAACCAGGAGGAAGACCGCCGCGCCGACGGCGAGGACCGGGAGCCAGGACCTGGCGGACAGGGGAGCGGTGCCGAAGAGCTTATTGAAGAGAGGGAGGTAGGTGAAGACTGCCTGGCAGACCACCATCGCCCCCACGGCGATCAGGGCCGCCGGGTTGGAGAAGACCAGGCGGAGGCTGAAGGAATGGCTGTCGATCCGCCGGCTGTTGAAGAGATAGAAGACCTCGCCGGCGATCAGGGCGTTGACGGCCAGGGTCCGGGCCGTTTCCAGCCCGACGCCCGCGGCCCGCGCCCAGAGGAAGAGCGGAAACGCCCCCCCTGCCAGCAGGAGACTCCCCCAGCCCGCCCGGGCGACCAGGCGGAAGGGGAGGAGCGGTTCCCCCGATGAGCGGGGCGGCCGGGCCATCAGGTTCTCCTCCGGCGGTTCGAAACCCATCGCCATCGCCAACGTGACGGCGGTGACCATATTCACCCAGAGGATCTGGAGCGGGGTGATTGGCAGGGTTTGGCCCAGGAGCAGGGCGGCGATGATCACCAGGGCCTCCCCGCCGTTGGTGGGCAGGAGGAAGACCAGGGATTTGCGGATGTTGTCGTAAACCGTCCTTCCCTCCTCGACCGCGTGGACGATCGAGGCGAAGTTGTCGTCGGCTAAAACCATATCGGCGGCTTCCTTGGCCGCCTCGGTCCCCTTGATCCCCATCGCGATCCCGATGTCGGCCTGCTTCAGGGCCGGGGCGTCGTTGACCCCGTCTCCGGTCATCGCCGTCACCTGGCCCCGGGCCCGCAGGGCCCTCACCAGCCGCAGCTTGTCCTCGGGACTGACCCGGGCGAAGACGTTGACCTCTTCAGCCCTTCGGGCCAGCTCTTCGTCGCTCATCTTCTCCAGTTCCCGGCCGGTAACCGCCTCCTCGCCCACGATCCCGATCTCCTTGGCGATCGCCAGAGCGGTGGCGGCGTGGTCGCCGGTGATCATCTTGATGGTGATCCCGGCCGAGAGGCATTCGGCGACCGCCGCCTTCGACTCCGGGCGGGGCGGATCGACGATCCCGGCCAGGCCGAGGAGGAGCATATCCCGGAGATCATCCTCCTCCAGCTTCTCCTTTCCCCCCCCGGTTTTCTTCATCGCCAGGGCCAGCACCCTCCGCCCCCGCCCGGCCGCCTCCGCGATCTTTTCCTCCCAGAAGGCGGGGTCGATCTCCTCTTCCCCGTCCCCGGCCAGCTGGCTCCGGCAGCGGACCAGGACCCGTTCCGGCGCCCCCTTCATCCAGATCACGGTCTCCTCCCCCTCCCGGTTGAGGGTGGCCATATACTTATTTTCGGACTCGAAGGGGACCAGGTCGAGACGGGGCTTTTCTTCCGCCAGGCCCTCGATATCAACTCCCCCCTTGACCGCCAAAACGAGCAGGGCTCCCTCGGTCGGTCCCCCCTCGATCCGCCAGGATCCCTCTTCCTCACGGAGGCGGCTGTCGTTGCAGAGCGCGGCGCACTCGAGGAACTTCGCCAACGCCGGGTCGGCGTCTCCATCGATCTTCCGGCCGCCGAGAGTGATTGCGCCTTCCGGGCGATAGCCCTGGCCGGAAACCTCGGTTTCTCCCGCCTTGACGATCACTTCCCGGACCGACATCTCGTTCAGGGTTAGGGTCCCGGTCTTGTCGGAGCAGATCACGGTCACCGAGCCCAGGGTTTCGACCGCGGGGAGCCGGCGGATGATCGCCTTGCGTTTCGCCATCCGCTGGACGCCGAGGGCCAGGGTGACCGAGATGATCGCCGGGAGTCCCTCGGGGATGGCGGCCACCGCCACCGCCACCACGATCAGGAAGGTCTCCTCGGCGCCCAGTCCCCGGACAATTATCCCGAAGAGGAAGACCGCCGCGGCGGCGGCGAGGATGAAGACGGTCAGAAACCGGCCGAAACGGCCGATCTGCTGCAGCAGCGGGGTGGTGGTCTTCTCCACTTCCGCGACCATCCGGTTGACCTTCCCCAGCTCGGTTGCGGCCCCGGTCGCTGTCACCACCCCCTTCCCCCGGCCGGAGGCGACCAGGGTCCCGGAGAAGGCCATTCCGCTCCGGTCGCCGAGCGGCGTGCCGGGTTCGTCGGCCGAGGTGTCCTTGGCCGCCGGGTGGGATTCCCCGGTCAGGGAGGATTCGTCGATCAGGAGGTTCCTGGACTCCAGGAGCCGCAGGTCCGCCGGGACCCGGTCGCCCGAGGCCAAAAGGACGATATCCCCCGGAACCAGTTCCTCGGCCGGCACCTGGTTTTTCTCCCCGTCCCGGACGACGACCGCGGAGACCGAGAGCATCTTCCGGATGGCGGCCAGGGCCGATTCGGCCTTCCCTTCCTGGATGAAGCCGATCAGGGCGTTGAGGACCGCCACCCCGGCGATGACGGAGGTGTCGATCCAGTGGCCCATCAGGGCGGTGATCAGCGCCGCCGCCAGCAGGACGTAGATCAAAACGTTGTGAAACTGGCGGGCGAAACGGACCAGTGGGTGGGGCGGCTTCTCCTCCGGCAGCCGGTTGGGACCGTGCTCTTGAAGCCGTCGGGCGGCCTCCTCCCCGCTCAGCCCCCCCGGGCCGGTCTTCAGCCGGGAGATAGTCTCCTCCCCGGAAAGGGTATGCCAGTCGGTTTTCATAAGGGAATTACTTGGGGAAGAGGTCGGCGCGACCGCTCCCGATGTTCACGTCCGAAAATAATGATATATTCAATCCGTCCGCCGGTCGAGAAAAATCTGGAGGCGGGCGCCCTCGGGTGTTATTCTCAAGCTTTGGGGATAAGCGGCCGATCAGGACGGAAAAGCCGGAATCGCTTGGCCGCCGCCGGCAAGAATTTATGGGGATTTTTGAAGACGTGAACGACATTTTCTTAAACCTGGCCTACCTCCTGGCGCTAACCGCCTTCCTGATCCGGGAGGTTTTCTGGCTCCGGCTGGCCCTGGTCCTTTCCCAGGCGGCTTTCGTCATCTACGCTCTGCGGGCGGATAACTTCTCGATGACCGTTTGGAACGCCGGTTTTATCCTGATCAACGGCTACCAGGTGGTTCGGATTCTTCGCCAGCGCCGCCCGATCGAGCTTCCCGGCCCGCTGGAGGAGATCTACCGCAAGTCCTTCCGGCTGATGAACCGGAGGGAGTTTCTCTATTTCTGGCGGACCGGGAGGGAGGAGGAACGGGAAGACGGCTGCATCGTCCGGGAGGGCGAGCGGCAGCAGTCGCTCTACCTGGTTCTCGAGGGGACGGCGGCGATCAGCCGGGATGGGGAGGAGGTCGCGCGGGTCGGACGGGGGGATTTTCTCGCCGACTCCTGCGATTTTATCTCCCCCGGCCCGTCCCCGATCGACGCCCGGGCGCGGGGGAGGATCGCCCTGCGCCGATGGGATTACCCGGTACTGGAAGACATCCGGAAGATCGACCCCGCGCTGATGCTCAAGATCCAGAAGATCGTCTCCGGCTACCTGACCGCCAAGCTGCGGGCCGCCCTCGACGAAACCTGACCGGGAAGGATTCGCCGGACAGGAAATCCCGCGCCCGACTATTCCCGCCCCGAGTGCCGGCGGATGAAGGCGAGGTTCTCGGAGAGGAGCCGGATGGTGTGGACAGAGTCGTGGGAGTCGAAGTACTCCGGCATTATCTCCAGGCAGTAACCGCCCCGGTAACCGGAACGGGCGGTATGGTGGAGGAAGGCGGCCAGATCGAGGATCCCGGTTTGGAGCTCCAGATGCTCGCGGCCGTCGTAGTTGGAGAGATGGATATGACCGATCCGATCCCGGAAACGTTCGAAGGCGGCGATCGGGTCGATTCCCGCGGTGCCGAGATGGGTGGTATCGAGGATGATGTTGGGGAATTGATCCATCTCCCCCAGCGCGCTCAGGGGAAAGCAGGGGGGGAGGAGGAAGTTCGGGACCAGCTTCCAGAATCCCCGGCGGTCTCGCTCCGCCAGGTCGGAGAGGGAGAAGAGCTTCCCCAGCCTCCCTCCCACCTTCCGATAGCAGGGCATATTCTCGACCAGGATGGTGACGGTGTTCTTCTTCTGGAATCCGGCCAGGTCCTCTTCCAGCCAGCGGCGGAAGGCCCGGTCGGTATAGAAAGGGGTGTGGAGGACCACCGACCGGGCCCCGACCTCCTCGGCCAGCCGGAGCGAACGGACCAGCCGGGAAAGCTCGTCCTTTTCCCAGCCCGGGGGATCGAGGAAGTTGAAGGGGGCGTGAACCACCGGGACCGGGAGGGAATACCGCTCGATGAGTTTCCGGATATAATCGGCGTGGACGGAGTCGGTGTGCTCGTCGACGATCAGTTCCACCCCGTCGTAGCCGCAGCCGGCGGCGGTCTCGAAGACCCGGTTGAGGCCGTAGTTGCGGAGCGACCCGCTGGAGAGAAGCACCGGGTTGGAAATTTGTTCTTTTGTCTCTGAAATCATCGACGAATACCGCCGGAAGTTGATTGACCGGCCGGCTATCTTAGCCAGAATCTTGAGGAAGGGAAGAAAAAGATTTCCCGGGGATTTCGTCTTGGGGCTTGACCTTTCTGCTCCAGGCGGGCATCTTGGGCGGCTCTACCGACTGAAACCGGAGAATACCGGGGTCAGGAGCAACCAGGAGAATATTCCCAGTAATGAAAATCGCCTACACCGGTCTGGACCTGCCCGCGGGCAAGATCAAGCACCGCGACGAAATCTTCACCGCCCTGGTCGAGAAGTTCCAGCCGGCCAAGGTCTCGCCCTACTATTTCGAATTGCTGCCCGACGACTACGAGGCGGCGGCGGCGATCGCGATTCACGGCGATGAGATCCTGGAACTGCTGATCCCCGACCTGGAAAAAGTTGAAAGCCGCCTCTCGCGGGCCGACGATCCGGGAGAGAAGCAGGTCCTGGAAAAATGCCGGGCCTGGCTGGAGGAGGGGAAGCCGGTCTGCGACCTGCCTCTGGACGAGCGCGAGCGGTCCGCGGTCCGGGCGCTGGGGCTGCCGAGCTTCACCCCGACGGTGCTTTACGACGACCCGTCCCCCGACCCCGCCCGGGTCTGCCGGGATGCGCTGGCCGCGGCCGGGATGATGTTCTTTTACACGGTGGGCAAGCAGGAGGTCCACGCCTGGCTGACGGCGACCAATTCCCCCGCCGTCGAATGCGCCGGCCGGATTCATTCCGACCTGGCCCGGGGCTTTATCCGGGCGGAGATCATCGGCTTTCGGGAGATGATGACCGCCCACAACTTACAGGACGCCCGGTCGAAAAATCTGACCCGGCTGGTCGAGCGCGACTATCCCGTCCCCGAAGAGAGCATTCTCGATATCCGTTTCAGCGTCTGATCTTGCATCTCCCGAACTTCGGGATCGCGGACGAGAAAACGGTATTGAATTCAGAACGGATTTATGGGTAAATCGCGGCGTTGGAGATAAGGGCCGCCTCTCCCTTTTCACCTTCCGGAGATATTGCCATATGCGATCGAGGATATTTTCGCTCGGGTTTCTCTCGCTGCTGCTGACTTGGCTTTTCCCGGTCTCCCTTCCGGCCGACGACACCAACTACCAGAATTACCTGGTCGGGGACCGCGCGGCCGGGATGGGGGGCGCGGTGGCCGCCACCACCGCCGACCTCGACGCCTGCTATTACAATCCGGCCGGGCTGGCCGATGTCTCCGGCTCCCGGGTCGCCCTCTCGGTCAGCCTCTACGGAATTCAGAGTTACCGGCTTAAGGACGGTCTCGGCCCGGGGGAGGACTTAAAGGCCCGCCAGTTCGAGACCATCCCCTCGACCTTCGGCTCTATCCTCAAGGCTTCCGACGACCTGGCCCTGGCCTTTGCCGTCCTCACCCCGGATTCGCTTAATTCCAACATCAGCCACTCCTTCGAGCGCCGCCCCGACCGGCCGGGGGTGGAGCGTTCCGATTACTATGACGCAACCCTGGATGACAGCACCCTCTGGATCGGTCCTTCCCTCGGATGGCGGGCGGGGGAACGGCTCAAGGTCGGGGCGGGCGTCTACGTGGTTTATCGGTCCCTGGTCGATAAGCAGGACTGGGCCTATCTTTATACCACCAGCGATACCCGGGAAGTGGTCGAAGTCCGGACCCGGGTCTATAACATCAATTATACCAATTACGGCCTTTTGGGAATGGCGGGAACCCAGTATGAACTGAGTGAAGAATTCGTCCTGGGAGCGGTTGTCCAGACACCGACCTGGAATATCACGGGCGACGGCGAACTGCTTTACGCCGTCAGCCTGGGCTCTCCGGAGGATGACCAATTGATCCAGGCGAAAAATATGAAGAGCCGGAACAATCTCCCGGCCAAGTTCTCCCTGGGGGCGGCCTGGAGAAAGGCCGGACTTTTCACCCTGGAGGGGAACTTATCCTACCACCTTCCGACTTCGTATCAGCTGCTGGCCGGGGAGGATGTCTGGACGGGCCGGCCGGTCACCACCGAGTTGCGGCGGAAAGGGGTAGTGAATTTCAACCTGGGCGGAGAGTATCGACTCGCCGGGAATTACCCACTCCGGGCCGGGATCTTCACCAACCTTTCCTCTTCTCCCGGGATCGACGAGAGCGATCCAGCGGGCAGCCAGGAGAAGATCGATATGTACGGAGTGAGTTTCAGCGTCGGGAATGAATCCGAGCACACCACCATCTCGCTCGGGGTCAATTATGTTTGGGGGAAAGGGGAGACGGTGGGGATCGGGGAGGATTTCCAACCGACGGTGGTGGACCAGCGGGAGTCCCACCTCTTTCTCTTTCTCTCCTCGGCTTACATCTTCTGAAAGCGGACTGTCAACCACGGGGAGATGAATAGATTTTTATTGAAGGGTTTGTCGGGTCGGGTATGATAATTTTTTAGGATGAACTTCTCCGGCGCGGGCCGGGGAGGGAACGGAAACCGAAAGGAGGTTGCGATGTCTGGAAAATATCTGTGGATATTGCTGGCGGTCCTCCTGGTAGTTCCGGTGGCGGCGGAGGCCCAGGTCTCCCCCGACACCCGCCTGCTCCAGCGACCGGAGTGGGACGGGGCGGTCTTCACCGGGCTTTACCTGGACGGCCAGTTTCGTTATCAGAAATGGGATGAGATGAAGAGTTGGATGATCGGTCCGACCTTCGCGATGTCTTTCGCCGAGATGCCCCAGCTGGAGACCGGGGCCCGGGTCTTCGTATTGAACTCCAACCCGGACGGCGCCAGCGACGAGACCGGGTTCAGCGATATCGATCTCTGGGGCAAGTTGCAGTTTCTCGACGATCCCCTGCTCCTCTCGGCTGGGCTTCTCATTACTCTTCCCACCGGCGCGGAAAAGGTGCTTCATCCGAAAGCCAGCGGGGAGTTCAATGTCGAACTCTTTGGTGCCGGTAGGTACTATGCCACCGATATGCTGGCCTTGATCGGGCATATCGGGCTGAGGATCAACTCGGATATGGATGTCAAGGTGGGCGGGGTTAAGGGCGAGATTGACGGGGAGACCCAGTTCCTGCTCGGGGCCGGGGTTATCTGCGAAGCGACCCCGGAGCTGGATGTCCTCGGTGAACTGAATTTCGCCACCGAGGCCTATAAGGATTACGACAGCGATATCGAGCTGACCGGCGGCGTTCAGTACAACTTCTCCCCGGACATCTGCGGCCGGGGCGGGATCGGGATCGGTCTCGACGACGGCGCTCCCGATTTCGAACTGATCCTGGGGGCGAGCGCTTTCTTTTAATCGGTAAATCCGGAGTTTGGCAAAAACGGGCTGCCGGAATCGGCAGCCCGTTTTTGCTATTGTTTGGAAAGCATCTTGTCGGGGCGGGGGAGTATGGTATAATCGTTTTTCAGCTGATCAGCCCGGATGAAATAAATGAGAAATATTATCCTGTTTCCGATTATGATTATGGTGATCTTGCCCGTTTTCCTGGGCAGCTGCCGGAGCCTGTCCTCTCGGATGGCGCCGCCGGCGCCGTCACCCGCCCTCCGTCCGGCTACCCCGCCGCCTTTACCCTCCCCTCCGCCCTCACCATCCCCGTCGCCAGGAAAGGATGAGATAATCCTTCCCTTCCAGCCGGCGGAGCCGCTGGAGATGGAGATCCTGGTCCATTCCGATATGACCGGAAACAACCAGGTTTACGTGCTGGACTGTGCCACCGGGGAGATGCGGCGGCTGGCCGAAAGCGCCGCCTCCGACTGCTATGCCAGCTGGTCGCCAGACCGGGAGCGGATTGTCTTCACCTCCGACCGGGACGGCAATCGGGAGATCTACCTGGTCAACGCCGATGGGACCGGTCTGGAGAGGCTGACCGACAACCCGGGCCCGGATATCTTCCCGGTCTGGTCGCCGGATAACCGGACGGTGGTTTATTTCTCGGAGCGGGAAGGGGTGGATAATCTCTGGGCGTATGACACGGTCGAAGGCAGCCAACGGGCCCTCACCGAGTTTCCCGAGGGAACCGGCGGGACGATCGCTTTTTCTCCCGACGTGAGCAAGATATTTTTCGGTTACG
>JAVCCZ010000077.1 GCA_030765265.1 Candidatus Erginobacter occultus | reverse complement strand
GGACCTCCATCTCGGCGGCACCCTCCTCCCAGGGGATCTCGAACTCCGGCTGAAACGGTTCCCATACGGCTTCATTCAATGGCGCCGGCGCCACGGCCAGCCGCATCCGGTCGGGACGGTAGCGGCCATTCTCGTCCCGGAGAGGATCGAGCCGGCCGACCACCACCCCGTCCCCGGCCTCCAGGGAAAGGGTCGGACGGACGAAGCACTCCGATTTATCCAGAACATTCCCCAGCCCGCCCCCGACCCGGATCGCCCAGATCAAAAGCGCGACCCCGACCAGGATCAGGGCCGGGGCGGCCAGGGACTCGAACCACTTGATCGACTCGGTCCCCTTCCAGACGATGATCATATGGAGCAGCCAGAAGGCGAGAAAACAGACCAGCTCGCCGCCGTTGATCCCGACGAAGCTCTCCCTCAACCCCGGAAAGAGGCCGGCGATCCCCGGCAGGGGGATCTTGGCCAGCTCGTAGATCGCCTTCCCGCCGATCCAGGTCTGGATCCCGAACCAGCCGCAGGCGACCAGCCCCCTGAGGATCGAGGGGATCTGGGCCCCCCGGGTGCCGAAGGAGGAGCGGATCAACACCGGGAAGGGGATGCCGTACTTCGTCCCCGGGTAGGCGTTGAGACAGAGAGGGATGAGGACGATGGCGTTGCCGAGGAGAATGGTCCAGATCGCCTGGGTCCAGTTCATCCCGGCGGCGATCAGGCTGGCGGCCAGCATATAGGTGGGGATGCAGACCGCGATCCCCACCCAGAGCGAGGCCATATTCCAGGTGTTCCAGGTCCTCTCCTTCACCGGGACCGGGAGGATGTCGGCGTTGGCCAGCGGAGAGGCCGAGACGTCGACGGTCAGTTCGTGGAGGCCGTTGATCACCCGTTCGGTTCCGGGGGCCGGGGAGGATTTCTCTTCGGTCATTTGCAGGGTCTCCTGTTTTTCAAGGTGTCGGACGCATCGGACCGGTCGGACAATTCAGACCCGCCCAAAGCGGCGGGAAAGAATGATAATGTCATACCGGCCGGGAAAAAGTCAACCCGATCCCCGGGAGAAAATTTTTCCGCGTTGACAACCCAAACGGCTATCGGGTAATGTCAATCTCTCATACAATAATGTTCCCTTTCCCCAACTTTAAGGAGGTGTGTGATGGTGGATATCGCCAAGGCGAATGAACAGGCGCTGAAGAAACTGCTGGAGGCCCGGCCGTTCTGGGTCGACATCCAGCCGGCGATCGAATGCGTCCCCGGAATGAAGAAGAACCTCATCCTCCACGCCGGACCGCCGGTGACCTGGGAGAGGATGTGCGGTCCCCAGCGGGGAGCGACGATCGGCGCCCTGATCTACGAGGGGATGGCCAAGAACCCCGAGGAAGCCGAAGAACTGGCCGCCTCCGGCGAGATCGAGTATGACCCCTGCCACCACCACGACACGGTCGGGCCAATGGCCGGGATCGTCTGCCCCTCGATGCCGATGATCGTGACCGAGAACGAGGTCACCGGGCAGAAGGCCTACCAGAGCCTCAACGAGGGTATCGGCAAGGTCCTGAGGATGGGAGCCTACGATGACGAGGTAATCGAAAGGTTGAAGTGGATGGAGAGAGTGCTCGGCCCGGTTTACCAGAAAGCCATCCGCAAGGCCGGCCGGATTGACCTGAAGAATATTATGGCTCAGGCGATCCAGATGGGCGATGAACTCCACAACCGGAGCCGGGCGGCCTCCTACATCCTCTTTACCAAAACCGCCCCCTATATCCTGGAGACCCTGGATCAGAAAAAACTTCCGGAGGCCATCGAGGCCCTGAAGTTTATGGAGGCCAACATCCACACCTTTCTCGGTTTCGCGATGACCAGCGCCAAGGTCAGCCTGATGGCGGCGGAGAACATCGAGGGCAGCTCGATGGTCACGGTGATGGCCCGCAACGGCACCGACTGGGGGATCCAGGTCAGCGGCCTGGGCCAGGAGTGGTTCACCTGCCAGTCCCCCATCCCCGAGGTTCTCCTCTTCCCCGGCTTCACCAAGGAAGACGTGGGACGGGACATCGGCGACTCGGCGATTATGGAGACTTACGGGATCGGCGGCTGCGCCCTGGCGGCCTCCCCGGCCATCGTTCTCTTTGTCGGCGGCACCTACGACCTGGCGGTCTCGAAGACAATGGATATGTACGAGATCACCCTGGGCGAAAACAACGTCTACCAGATCCCCTCGCTCGATTTCCGGGGATCCCCGACCGGGATCGACATCCTCAAGGTGGCCAAGAAAAACCTGCCGCCGTTTATCGACACCGGGGTCGCCCACAAGGACGCCGGGGTCGGTCAGGTCGGAGCCGGACTCTGCGACGCCCCGATGGATGTCTTCAAAAAAGCCGTGGTGGCGTTCTCAAAGAAGTACGCGAAGAAGTAATAAAATACCGGAGTATTGGAGTGATGGAGTGATGGGCACAAGCGTCCAGGCGCCCAATACTCCATTACTCCAACACTTCACCCGGCATCATCAGTGGTTCAAGAGCAACTATATTCTCCGGGCTGGAGCAGCCCGGGAAACAGAAACAGGAGGGAGTAATGAGTAAGGGTATAATTGAGTTATTGAGTAAAGCCAAGTGGTACGACCTCACCCAGGCGCTGAGCATCTTCACGCCGCCCTGGCCGGGGGAGATGCCGCTCCAGATCCAGTTCTTCAAACGCGTAACCGGATCGTTTATCGGCGGCGCGGGCGCTAACGGCCAGCTGATCGAGTGGTCCAACAATACCGGAACCCACCTGATCGGCCCCACTGCCTTCCATTCCGGCCTCCGGTCAATCGACGACATCCCGCTGGAAGATGTCTGCGGCGGGGGTGTGTCAGTTGATATCTCCAAAG
>JAVCCZ010000187.1 GCA_030765265.1 Candidatus Erginobacter occultus | reverse complement strand
CGATCTCTTTAGCCGGTTCCGGAAAAATTTAAATCCCCAGGTCGGCCAGGGCGTTGCAGAAGGCGTTTACGGTCGAGACCAGGCCGGGGTGGGAGACCTCGAACTTCTCGACCGCGGTCTTCAGTTCGCCCACCGCCGACTCCAGGGCCGGGCCGTCGGAATCTTCCCGGGTCGCCTGGTGGGCCGAGGCCCGGGTCTTGTCGGCGATCTGGAGCGCGCTCTCCCGGTGGGTCCGGGAGAGCCCGGAGACCTCGGTCTTCAGCTCCGCTAAAAGTTTCAGGAGCTCGGCTCTCTTCGCTTCCGAGAGGTTCTCGGCTCCGGCCAGGGTTTCCTCGATCTGCTTGATCGTAGTTTCCAGCATTTTCTCCTCCTTGGTGGTTGGAGTTTTATCTCTTCATCCCGCCTCGGTAGGGGCACGGCCTGCCGTGCCCCTGGTGAACAGCCGCTGGATCAGGGTGTGGCCCAACCCCGCGACCAGGATCCCGTTCAGGGGCGGGATCAGAAATGAATACCGTTCGCTGAAATAGGCGGCCAGGACCCCGAGGATATAGGCCGCCAGCGCCGCCGGGCGGTAGTTGACCAGTTGGGCTTCTTTCAAGGGCGGCAATTTTCTTTTTCGGACCAGGTAGTAGTCGCCGAGGATCACCCCGCCCAGCGGGGGGATGAGAATCCCCAGGGCGGCCATCCAGTTGGAGACGTAATCGTAAGCTCCGCTGATCGCGATCAGGAAGCCGAAGGCCCCGCAGAAGAGGACGAAGGGCCGCTTCCGGTTGAAGTTAAAAAGCGCCGTCCCCGCCACCCCGACGGCGTAGGCGGTGTTGTCGTTGGTGGTCCAGACATTGAGGACCATCAGGATTATCCCCAACCCGAGCAGCCCCTGGAGCTTGAGGACGGCGGCGAAGTCCGGCTCGCCGTAGACGTTGCCCCCGACCGCCCCGAACCAGAGCATCAGCCCGTTGCCGATGAGGAAGGCGAAGAGTCCGGCCAGGAAGGCAACCCGCCGGCCGCGGGCGAAGCGGGCCCAGTTGGGGGCCTGGGTCCCGCCGGAGGCGAAGGTCCCGACGATCAGGGTCATCGCCGCCCCGAAACCGATCCGGCCTTCCGGGACGATCCGGGTGATCCCCCCGACGGTTTCGCGGGCGTAGGCGAAAGAGTTGACCGCCATCACCGCCCCCAGGGCCAGGATGCAGGGCACGGCTATAAGCGAGAGGGCCTCCATACCCTTATATCCAAAGTAGGCGGTGGAGGTGAAGGCGGCCGACCAGAGCAGGCACCAGAAGATCATCGTGGCGGGATTCGCCCAATCCAGCCCCAGCCAGTCGACGAAGGGTTTGGCCATCAAGGCTACCGTAACCCCGAACCAGCCAAGTTGTGTTCCCCCCAGGATCAGGTCGGCCCAGCGCGCCCCCTTCCTCCCGAAGGCGTAGCGGGCCAGGAGTACCGTGGTCAGGCCGGAATCGGCGCTGACCGCGCAAAGCGCGGCCACGTAAAGTCCGAGAATCAGCGAGCCGGCCCCGAGGATCAGGAAGAGGTCGGGCCAGAAGCGGCAGGCGTGGCCGATCCGCGCTCCGGCGTACATCGTCGGATAGAAGAAAGTGAAGCCGAGCAGGACCACCGAGATCGAGACCAGCCCCCTCCGGGCCGAGGAGGGAACCGGGGAGAGCGGGTAATCCGGGTCCGGCCGCGAAGTATCCCCGAAGATGAAGGAGTGGAGTAGTCTTTTCATAATCGCCGGGCTTAAGATATCAATCGCTATCCGCCTTTGTTAAAACTACGGCGAATAGAGTCGGGATCGAATCCTGCGTGGTCTCCAACCCCAAACCGACAAGCTTATAACAGAGAGGTACTGAAGTACCGCTCAGCCCGGTCGGGGAGGATGGTGGCGATGTTCCCCCGAATCCTTGCCGCCATCTTCCGCGCCCCCCAGACGTTGGCCCCCGAGGAGATCCCGACCAGGAGGCCGAAGTCGCGGCCGAGCTGCCGGGTGGTCTCGATGGCCTCGGCGTCGGTGACCTCGATCACCTCGTCGACGATCGCCGGGTCGAGGACCGCGGGGACGAAGCCGTCGCCGATCCCCTGGATCTGGTGGAGGCCCGGTTCGTGGCCGAGCAGGGCGGCGGCGTCCTTCGGTTCCACCGCGGCCAAAACGACGTTGGGGTTGTGTTCCTTGAGAAAGGTCCCCACCCCCTGCAGCGTCCCGCCCGAGCCGACCCCGGCCACGAAGCAGTCGACCTCCCCGCTCATCTGCCGCCAGAGTTCGTGGGCGGTCTCGTCGTAATGGCAGCGGGGGTTTTCCGGGTTCTCGAACTGCTGGGGGACGAAGATCTTGGGGTCCTCCCGGGCCATCTCCTCCACCGCTTTCACCGCCCCCGGGATTCCTTCCTTGTCCGGGGTCAGGACCAGCTCCGCCCCCAGGGCCCGGATTAGTTTCTTGCGTTCGTCGCTCATCCCGGCCGGCATCACCACCCGGACCCGGTAGCCCTTGAGCCGGCCGACCAGGGCGAAGCCGATCCCGGTGTTGCCGCTCGAGGGCTCGACGATGATTGAATCCGGCTTGAGCTTGCCGTCTCGCTCCGCCGCTTCGACCAGGGCCCTCGCTACCCGGTCCTTGACCGAACCGCCGGGGTTGAGAAACTCCGCCTTGGCGAAAATACGCTCGTTCTTCAGCCGGATCAGGGGCGTGTTCCCGATCAGGTCGAGGATGTTATCGGTCAGCATTGTCGTTCTCCGGGATGAATGTAAGTCGGCGCTCCGTCGCGCTCAGGCCGGAAATAATAACATCGCCCGCGGGTGATAACAAGTTTTCCTGTCCCGGATCCAGTCCCGGATCCGGACGCCTTTCCGTCCGGCCATACCGTCGCCGGCGGGATTTTATTGGGGGAAAGAACTCGTATCCGGGATTAACGATTTTACTTTGCCCTTGATTTCCCCCCGGCTTGATAGATAATCCAGATTATGATCGCGGATTCTCAACCGGCTGAAGAAGGGCAGGGGAAAGTCCCCGGAGGTCTTGGGGGCCGGGTTTCCGGCGGGACGCCAATGAGGCCCCGAGGAAGCGGGAGACAGAAGGAAAAGACCATCGGTATGGGGTTGATCGGTTGCGGCGGGATGGGCCGGGTCGTTCCCCGGATTGCCCGGAAACGGGAAAAGCGCGTGGCCACCACCGCCCTCTGTGACCCCGAAGAACGTTCGCTGGCCGCCGGGCTCAAGGAATTAAACCCCGCCGCCCGTGTCTACCCGGACTACCGTGAGCTGGTGCGGGCGCCGGAAGTGGACTGGGTGCTGATCGCGTCTTGGAATGCCGATCACTGCGCCCACGCGGTGGCGGCCTTCGAGGCCGGGAAAGACGTCTTCTGCCAGAAGCCCCTGGCCACGAACCTGGAAGATTGCCTGGCCATCAAGGCGGCCTGGGAGAAGAGCGGCCGCGCTTTCTTTATCGGCTTTGTCCTGCGTTTCGCGCCCCACTACCAGAAAATCCGCCGTTTGCTCGACCGGGGCGTCATCGGAGACATCATCAGCCTGGAGTTCAACGAAACGCTGGAATTCAACCACGGCGGATTTATTATGGGCGATTGGCGACGGCTGAAGAAGTACGCCGGCTCCCATCTTCTCGAGAAGTGCTGCCACGATATCGACCTGGTCAACTGGTATGTCGGCAGCCTCCCCCGGCGTGTGGCGTCTTTCGGAGGGCTGGACTTCTTCATTCCGGAAAACCGCCGGCACCTTGACCGCCTGGGCAAGAGTTCCAAAGGCCTTCCGGCGTATCGGAGCTGGGGTGGACTGATTGACCGGAATCCGTTTACCTCGGACAAGGACATCGTGGATAACCAGGTGGCCATCATTGAATACGAGAACAATGTCCGGGCCACCTTCCATACCAACTGCAATGCCGGTATCCCCGAGCGGCGGATGTATATCCTCGGCACCGAAGGCGCCATCCGGGCCGACCTTCTTCGGGGAACCATCGAAGTCGGCCGGATCGGATTCCGGTCGCGGATCAGGAAGTATCGGCTCCGGGTGAGGGGCGGGCACGCTGGAGGCGATGCCGTCCTCGGGCGGGCGCTGGCCGCCTGTATGACGCGCGGCGATGAACCACCGGCCGGGATGATGGAAGCGCTCGAGGCGTCGATCGCCTGTTTCGCCATCGACCAGGCGATGGAATCCGGCCGGGTGGTCGATCTCCGTCCGCTCTGGGAAAAGGCCGGGATCGAAGTCGAACCCCGGAGCTGAGCCCGGCACCGGTTGATCCGGCCGGAGGAGCGGAGGTACCGTCCCGTGATCGAACACCCGACAGCGGATTCTGCCGCCTCGCCGGCCAGCATCCTGTTTCTCGACAAGGTGCTGGCCGGACCCTGTCTCCGTCCTCCCCGCGGCGTGGAGTTGTTCAACCTCAACCTGCTCGGCGGCCTGGCCCGACGGGGATACCCGGTAACCGCGCTGGTCCATCCGGACTGGCACCCCCGGATTCGCGCGGCGGCCGGGGATTTTCCCATTACCCTGGTCAGCCCGCCCGTGGCCGAAGGCGCGAACCTGCCGCGGGCCTGGCTGATCCGCGCGGCGGCCGGGCGGCGGGCGGATATTCTGCTCCTGGCCAACGTGGCTAACCGTCTGATCCCCTCGCTGCTCTTGCTTCGCTGGCTCCGGGCGGCCCGCCGTTGCGTCCTGATCGCGCATCGGGAACCGTCGCGACGGGTGCTCTGGGCGCAAAAAGCCTGGCCCTCGTCCATCATCGCCGTGAACCGGACGATTGCCGGGCAGTTCCAGCGCCGCGGTTTTGCCCGGACCAGCGTATATTACGGGATCACAAACGCCGACCGTTTCTTCCCCGCCCCGCCTCGGCCCGATGACGGTCTTATCCATTTCTGCGTCGCCGGAAGTCTCGACAATGCCTGGAAAGGCAGCGATACGGCGGTGGAAGCCTTCCGGCGAATGCCGCCGGACCGGCGCCGGATCAGCCGGCTTCACCTGGCTTCGTTCCGGCAACCGCCGGAATTCAGCGACCCCCGGATTATCGCCTATCCCTGGATCCCCGCCGAGGAGATGCCGGAATTTTTCCGGCGGATGGACGTTATGATCGTCCCCTCGCGGGATCAAGGGATGATGATGGAGACCTTCTCCCAGGTAATGGTGCAGGGGATGCTCAGCGGGCTGCCGATCATCGCCACCCGGCTGCCGATCCTGACGGAAAAACTGGACGCCGGCGGCGGCGTGATCGTCGATGACGCCGCCGGCCTGGCCTCGGCTATGGTCCGCCTGGCCGCCGATCCCGCCGAACGGCGGCGGATGGGAGCGGAGGCCCGATCCACCGCCCAAAAGCGGTATGTCTGGGATACGGACCTGTTCGCTCGCCGCTATTTGCGGTTGTTATGACCAAAATTTTTCCCGATAAACCAGGATAGTCCGGATATTCTTTCCGGCAAAGTAGCACACATTCCTGTCTGTGAAAGTTCATCTTCAGCGTCGCGGTGTTGACCGGGAAGATATATCCCCCGGGAATAGCTTGACCGGCGGCCCGCGGCCGGATAGTATTTTTTTGATATGAATAATTTCGATTCCAAACCAATCCGGAAAACCGGGAACTTCCTCCTGCTTCTCCTCCTGATGGCCTTTGCCGGGCTCTTCCTGGCCGGCTGCGCCGGGCCCGAAGGGGGGTCGTCCATACCCTGGGCGGAGCCGGAGCCGTGGGAAAACCAGCCCACCTTCGGCGTTCCCTACTGAGCCGGTGTCGACCGGAACGGCAACTCCTTCACCCACGGGGTTGGTGGTGAGAAAGGTTCTCCTGACAGCGTGGCTTATCTCCGGCCTGGTTATCCCGGCCGCCTGTTCGGGGGCTCCCCCGGTCCCGGAGGCCCGGGGACTGTGGGTGGAGTGCGAGGGGTCGGAGCAGACCCTCTCCACCCGGAAGGGGATCGATCGTCTGGTCCGCCGGGCCGAGGAGGGCGGTTTCAACCTGATCTTCGCCCAGGTTTACCGCCACGACCGGGCCTGGTTCAACTCCGAATACGCCGACACCGCCCCCTACCGGGAGATCCTCTCCCGGGAGAAGATCGACCCCCTGGCCTACCTGATCGAGCGTGCGGGCCGCTCCGGAATCCAGGTCCACGCCTGGCTGAATATGTTCCGGATCGGCCGGGACCGGAAGGCTCCGGTTTTGAAGCGCTTCGGGACGGATATCATCACTCGGGACGGGAAGGGGGTTTCCCTGCTCGATTATCCGGCCTCCGCCATCCCCGACGGGGGTTACTGGCTCGACCCCGGCGATCCCCGGGTCTCGCTTTACCTGCGCCACATCATCGCCGAGGTGATCAGGAAGTACCCCGGTCTGGCCGGGATCCACCTCGACTTCATCCGCTACCCCTTCAACTCGCCCTACGCCGGTTCCTTCTGGGCCAATCGCCACGACCTCGGCTACGGGAAGGAAAGTGTCCGCCGTTACCGGGAGAAGACCGGGGTCGACCCCCTGAAGATGGAGATCACCCGGACCAACTGCCAGTCCTGGGATAACTGGCGCCGTCTCCAGGTGAATAACTTTGTCGCCGCCGCCGGGCAGCTGATCCGGAAGATGAAACCATCCCTGGCCTTGTCCGCCGCCGGGATCGCCTGGGCCGAGCGGGCCTACCTCAGTTCCTTCCAGGACTGGCGGCGTTGGCTGGAAGAGGGGTCGGTGGACTTTATGGCGGTGATGAACTACGGCGTCGATCCCCGCCTGGCCCGCTACCTGACCTGGGGCGCGGTATCCTCCCGGGGTTCCCGCCAGGTTTACATCGGACTGGGGGAATACCTGCTCAAGGATCAGCCGGAAGACCTGCTCCGGCAGATGGCAGACGCCCGCCGGGCCGGTGCCGACGGGATCGTCCTCTTCTCCTACGACTCGATGTGCTCTACGCCCGGGATCTTCAAGACCATCCGGAAGTCCTTGTTCCAACAGCCGGCGGTTGTCCCGGAGATGGAGTGGAAAAAGCCGGTGAATGGTAATCAGTGATCGGTAATCAGTTTCCTGGGTACCGATCACTGATTACTGATTACCGATTACTGGAGGTACTATGATCATCAAGAACGGTGCGGTTGCCCTCCCCGGCCGGGAAGAACCGGAGGCGCTTGATATCCGGATCGAGGGCGGGAAGATCGTCGAGCTGGGCAAAAACCTCTCCGGAGACGAGGAGATCGTCGAAGCCCGGGGACTGCTGGTCCTCCCGGGCGGGATCGACCCCCACGTCCACTTTGACGACCCCGGCTTTACCGACCGGGAGGACTTCGGTTCCGGGAGCAGGTTCGCCGCTTCCGGGGGGATCACCACCGTGATCGATATGCCCTGTACCTCGATCCCCCCGGTGACCACGGTGGCCAACCTGGAAGAGAAGCTGGCGGCGGTGGAGGATAAGGCGGTGATCGACTATGGTTTCTACGGCGGGGTCTGCTGCCAGTCGATGAGTGAGGGTTATCCGGAAAATTTCCGCGAGCTATCCCGGATCGTCTTCGGCTTCAAGACCTATTTCATCTCGGTGATGGAGCTATTTTCCGCCGTCAACCACTTCCAGTTCCGGGCCATACTCGAGCGGGCGGCCGAGCTGGGGGTGACGGTGCTTCTTCACGCCGAGGACTACAGCTACGTTACCGCCGCTACCGAATACTTTATGGGCCGGGGAAATGGCCCGGTCGACTATTACAATTCCCGGCCGGAAGCGGCCGAGCTCCTGGCGGTCCGGACCGCCCTCGAACTGGTCGAGGAGACCGGGGCCGATCTCCACCTGGTCCACCTCTCCACCGGGAAGGCCGCCGCCCTGGCGGCGGAAAGTACCGCCACCTGTGAGACCTGCCCGCAGTTTCTGGAATTCACCCTCGACGATTTCATCGCCTGCGGATCGCCCCTCAAGGTCACCCCGCCGGTCAAGAAGCCGGGGAACCGGGAAGAACTCTGGAAGCGGCTGGCCGCTGGCGGGATCGACTTTGCCGCCTCCGACCACGCCCCCTGCCCGGCGGCGGGGAAGGAGACCGGTTCGGTCTGGACCGATTACGCCGGGATCCCCGGGACCGGGACGCTGCTGCCCTACCTCATCTCCGAGGGCTACCTGAAGGGCCGACTGAGCCTGAAGCGGCTGGTCGAGGTTACTTCCCAAAACGCCGCCCGGCGTTACGGCCTCTATCCGAATAAAGGGGCGATCGAGGCCGGGACTGACGGCGACCTGGTCCTGGTCGACCCCGGGCAGAGCTGGAAGGTGGTCGGGGCGGATTTCCTCTCCCAGGGCCACATCACACCGTTCGAAGGGAGGGAATTCTCCGGCCGGGTGATGGAGACCATCGTCCGGGGGAAGACCGTCTACCGAGCCGGCGTCGGCATCCTGGTCAAAGGCGGCCACGGCCGTTTCCTGACCCGGGGATAATCAAGGTTTGGTATACCGTAGGGGCAAGGCCTGCCTTGCCCCTATCCAATTTTTATGGGTGAGATCCGGAAAATTCAACCGGTCAAACTGATCTGCGGGCTGCTGGCGTCCGGCCGGGTGGGGGCACGGCATGCCGTGCCCCTACTGGAGGCGCTGTTCGGGCCGGTGAATTCCGAGAGCGAGACCTTCCCCTTCGATTTTACCTCCTACTACGAAAAAGAGCTGGGGGAGGGGATTCTCCGCCGTTTTCTTTCCTTCGAGAACCTGATCGACCCCGGCGAACTGGCGGCGGTCAAGCTGAAGACCAACCGGCTGGAAGAGGAGCTGTCGGAGGGGGGGAAGCGGACGGTCAACCTCGACCCGGGGTACCTCGACCTCTCCAAACTGGTCCTGGCCACCACCAAGGACGCCACCTACCGAGTCTATCTCGGAGAGGGGATTTACGCCCAGTCCACCTATTATTTTCAAGACGGGAGTTACCATCCCTGGGAGTGGACCTACGCCGACTACCGGACCGATACCGCGATCGGTTTCTTTAACCGGGTGCGGGGAGAATACAAGAGAGAATTGAAACGGGAAGGTCCGGTTTCGCGCCGCAGTGCTACTTAAGCGCCGAAGGAGGCGGCGGGGGATTTGTGAATGTGGACGGCGTCGATGTAGCCGACGCAGACCGCGCGGACCACCCCGGTCGGGCCGGCCTGGAGGGTCTGGCGGGCGCTGTTTCCCTCGTCGATCATCAAAACCACGTCGCCCTCGCCCGCCTGGCAGCGGTCGAAGGCGATTACGGTTTCTGGGGTATCGGATCCGTCGGGGTTGAGGATCCTCGCCAGGAGCATCTTTTCCCCGGTGTACTGTTCCAGCTTCAGGGTGGAGACGACGGTTCCGATTATCTTGGCGATCTTCATTTTAAAATTTTCTTCGAAAAATTTTAGTAACATAAGCGCCGTGGGCGCTGCTGTTCACCGCTCACCGCTTACTGCTTACTGTTCCCCACCGAGACCTCATCAACGATGGAGGTTACGGTGGCGTCGGAGGGGTTGAAAGGGTTGGGCAGCGGCAGCGAGGCCTCCCGGCCGCCGATGAAGGTGACGACCTGTCCCGGCCCGGCCTGCTGGCTGTCACAGGCGACCACCGGGCCGCCGGAATCTTTGAGGTTCTCGTCCAGGGGCTGGACGATCAGGAGCTTGACCCCATCCAGGGATTCCACCTTCCGGCTGCTGATGACGGTTCCGATTACCCTTCCCAGGTTCAAAATTGTTCTCCGAAAAATTCTGTTGTTGGCTGTTAACTTTGAACTTTGAACTTCAAACTTTCCGGTATTTTTCCTCGCCGCCGACTTCCCACTGATCGACGATGCCGCAGATTACGGCGTCGTTGGGGCGGTCGCGGGTGATTTCGGTCTGGCGGGCGGAACTCCCCTTGGAGTAGAGAACCACCTCGTCCCGGGCGGCCCCGATCGGGTCGGCGGCAATGATCGAACCTCCGGCCGGGCGGTTTTCCAGGTCGAGGTCCTGGAGCACCAAAAAGGGGACCCCGACCATCTTCTCATCTTTCCTCGTCGCCACCACCGTGCCGACTACCCGGGCCAACTGCATTTTATTTTTTCCTCCGGAGAAAATACTGAAGTGTATTCATTCTGAAATCCAAACATTATATCAAGACAGAAGGTTAAGCCAGAGAATTTTTTATTGCCCGTCCGCCGGGAAGATTTTTCCGGGGTTGAGGATAGTATCGGGGTCGAGGGCGGACTTGATCGAACGCATCGCGGCGATCGCGGCCGGGTTGAGGGCCAGGGAGAGATATTTCCGCTTGCTGACCCCGATCCCGTGCTCGCCGGAGATGGTCCCCCCCAGCCGCACGGCGAGGGTGAAGAGTTCGGGGAGGGCTTTTTCCAGGG
>JAVCCZ010000032.1 GCA_030765265.1 Candidatus Erginobacter occultus | reverse complement strand
CGCGTGCTCAACCCGCGCACTGGAAAACGCGAGCGCCTGCGCCGCATCTACCGCATGTACGCCAACAAGCGCGACGAGGAGGTGCAGGAGCTTGTGCCGGGCGATATCGTCGGCATCGTCGGACTCGAGCACACGATTACCGGCGATACGCTGTGCGACATCGCCAAGCCCGTGCTGCTCGAACACCTCGACTTCCCCGACACCGTCATCAGCATGGCGGTCGAGCCGAAGAGCCAGGCCGAGAAGAGCAAGCTCATCGACGTCCTCGACCAGCTGACCAAGGAAGACCCCACGCTGCGCTGGCAGACCGACCCGGACACGGGCCAGGTCGTGCTGAGCGGCATGGGCGAGCTGCACCTCGAAGTGGTGCGGCACCGCATGGACGAGGAGTTCAGCGTCAACGCGAATTTCGGCTCCCTGCGCGTCGCCTACAAGGAGACGATCAAGGGCCGGGGAGATACCAAATATCGGCACAAGAAACAGACCGGTGGGGCCGGCCAGTTCGCCGAGGTCTGGATGCACGTCCAGCGCTATACCCCGGGGGCGGAAGACGCCGAGGGCAAGGGGAAGAAGGAACTGATCGAGCTTCCCTGGGGGGGGAAGTTTCTCTTTGTCGACGAAGTGGTCGGCGGGCATATCCCGGCCCAGCTGGTCCAATCGGTGAAGAAAGGATTCCTCTCCGCCCTGGAGAGCGGGGTCCTGGCCGGCCATCCGATGATTGGGGTCACCGCTACCGTCTATGACGGCAAGACCCATCCGGTCGACTCCAAGGATATCGCCTTCCAGATTGCCGGCCGGCAGGGATTCAAGGAATGCGCCCGGGCCGCCCAACCGGTCCTGATGGAACCGATTATGAACGTGGAGATTACCGTCCCCACCGACGCGATGGGCGCGATCACCGGGGACCTCAATTCCCGCCGCGGCCGGGTGTTGGGGATGTCCCCCGACGGTTCCCGCCAGAAGATCCGGGCCCAGGTCCCGATGGCCGAGATGTTGAAATACACCCCGGAACTGAGATCCCTGACCGGGGGAAAGGGGATATTCACGATGGAGATGGAGGGCTACGAGGAAGTTCCGGCGATGATCGCCCAGAAGGTCATCGCCCAGGCGCAGAAGGAAAAGGGAGAGGAGTAGAGAAGCAGAATCCAGAAGTCAGAAGTCAGAATCTGGAATTCCGACTCCTGAATTACCAAGGAGTTAATTATGAGCGGGCACTCAAAGTGGGCGAGTATCAAGTACAAGAAAGGAGCCAAGGACGCCAAGCGCGGCCGGCTCTTCAGCAAGCTGGTCAAGGAGATCACCGTTGCCGCCCGGTTGGGTGGCGGTGATACGGCGGCCAATATCCAGCTGCGGTCGGTGGTCCAGACCGCCCGGGACGCCAATATGCCCGCCGATAATATCGACCGGGCGATCAAGAAAGGGACCGGGGAGCTGCCCGGGGTAAATTACGAGGAAGCGGTTTATGAAGGGTATGGTCCGGCCGGGGTGGCGATCCTGATCCGGGCCCTGACCGATAACCGCAACCGTGCCGTCGCCGAAATCCGCCATCTCTTCGACAAGAAAGGCGGGAGTATCGGCTGTCCGGGGTCGGTGGCGTATCTCTTCGAGACCCGGGGTTTGATAACCGTCGAGGCCCAGGGGGCCGACGAGGAAGCGGTTCTGGAGGCCGCCCTGGAAGCGGGCGCGGAGGACTTCAAGGACGAAGGGGAAATCTACGAGATCTACACCGCCCCGTCCGACCTGGAAACGGTCAAGGAAGCCCTGATCGCCAAAGATTTCAAGATTTCCTCCGCTGAGGTCGCCCGGATCCCCGCCACCCTGGTTCCGCTGGCCGGCGATGAAGCCCGCAAGGTGCTCTCCCTGCTCCAGGCGCTGGAAGATCACGACGATGTCCAGGATGTCTATTCCAACTGCGATATCCCCGAAGAGATCCTCGCGGAGGAGGAATAGCCGGATTACCGCCAGGGCCGATATCGCCGCCCGGCCGGGACGGATCATTGCCATTGACCCCGGGATCAACGTCACCGGTTACGGGGTAATGGAGAAGACCGCCCGGCGGATCGAGGTTCTGGCGGCCGGGACGATCAAGAGCCGCCCCCGGCAGAGTCCCCCGGAGAAATTGGCCGGGATCTACGAAACCGTGATCGAGCTGCTCGATAAATTCGCCCCCGGCGCCCTGGTCCTGGAGGATGTCTTCTACCACAAGAACGTCCGTTCGACCCTGAGACTGGGCGAGGTCCGGGGGGTCTGCGGACTGGCGGCGGCTCAGCGGGGGATCGAGGTCTATACCTACGCTCCCCGGCGGGTGAAGAAGGCGACCGTGGGGAACGGTTCGGCCGGGAAGGACCAGGTCCGGACGATGGTCCGGGTCCTCCTCGGGCTGGAAGAGGAGCCCGCTTCGCTCGATCTCTCCGACGCCCTCGCCCTCGGGATTACCTACTTTCAGGATTATAATTTTCCTTCGGAAACAAATTAGTTAAGATAGTTCACACCGGATATCTTGAGATTGAATCGGGATCGCTATCGAAATGTTTGAATACTTAAAAGGCCAACTGGTCACCTCCGCCCCCGACCGGGCGGTGGTCGAGGTCAACGGGGTCGGCTATCTCCTGATCGTCCCGCTCAGTACCTACGAACAGCTCCCCTCCCCGGGAGAGGAATTCACCATCCTCACCCATCACTACGTCCGGGAAGACGAGCAGTCCCTCTACGGTTTCGCTTCCGAAGAAGAGAGAGATCTCTTCCGGATGCTGCTCGGAGTATCGAAGATCGGCCCCAAGGTCGCCCTCGGGGTGCTGGGGGGGATCCCGGTCTCCGCCTTCGCCGGAGCGATTGCTTCCGGGGATATCGATCTCCTCTCCTCGGTCCCCGGGATCGGGAAGAAGACCGCCGAGCGGCTGATCCTGGAGCTGAAGGACAAGATCGAGATCCATCCCCGGCTGGGGATCGGACCCGGAAAAGTTCCCGCCGGGGGGGGAGATCAGAGGGCGGCCGACGTCCTCCGCGCCCTCCAGTCGCTTGGTTACCGCCCGGCCCAG
The DNA here is from genome assembly GCA_030765265.1 of Candidatus Erginobacter occultus. Taxonomy (GTDB): domain Bacteria; phylum Auribacterota; class Erginobacteria; order Erginobacterales; family Erginobacteraceae; genus Erginobacter; species Erginobacter occultus. Next base: position 540 of record JAVCCZ010000032.1, on the reverse strand, counting down.
TCCCGCCGGGCTCTCGACCGGGCGCTGGACGGCGCCGACCCCGCCTGGCCGGTCGAAAGGCTGTTAAAAGAAACCCTGAAATGCCTGTAATCAAGTATAGTCTGTCAGTTATTGACGTCCTTTACGTCCTTTCAGTTATTGGTGTTTAAAAGTCATCCGGCAAATCGGTTAAAGTTATGCCCGAACGCTTCATCAACCAGGCTCTGGCCGAAAAAGACCTCTCCTTCGACCAGAAACTCCGCCCGCCGGCCTTCGACCAGTTCACCGGGCAGGAGTCGATCAAGGAGCGGCTGGGGATCGCCCTCGAGGCGGCCCGGGGGCGCAACGAGCCTCTCGAGCACCTCCTCTTTTTCGGTCCCCCCGGGCTGGGCAAGACCACGTTGGCTTATATCATCGCCGCCGAGATGGGGTGTGATATCAAGTCCACCTCCGGCCCGGCGATCGAGAAGCCGGGGGACCTGGCCGGCCTCCTCACCAACCTCAAAGGCGGGGATATCCTCTTCATCGACGAGATCCACCGCCTGGGCTCGATTGTCGAGG
>JAVCCZ010000170.1 GCA_030765265.1 Candidatus Erginobacter occultus | reverse complement strand
TTCGGCCAGATGATCTACCTCCGCCCGCACAACCGGTTCGAGGAGTGCCGCTCCTGCTGGCTGGTCGGGGGCGGGACCCACCCCGGATCCGGGCTCCCCACCATCTACGAATCGGGGCGGATCACCGCCAACTTGATTTCGGACAAGCACCGGATCCCTCGTCCCCCGGTCGGGGAAATGTTCTGAACGGAAATGCCAATTACGAGGATCTATGATGGAGCAGCCCCAGGAAAAGTTTTCCCTCGTCGAACTGATCGATTACCAACCGGGAGCCGTGGTCAACAGGTCGAACGATTGATGAGCGTCCGGCCCCGGAAACCGGCGGCGGCCGCCCGGGCGGCGGCATTGGCGCTGTTGATTGCCCTGTTCCTCTTCCCGGCCCCGGCCGGGGGGACCGAGGCGGTCTATTTCTTCGAACCCGGCTGCCCGGATTGCGTCGAGGCGGCGGAGATCCTCGACTACCTGGTTACCGTTTATCCCCAACTCGTAATCCGCCGCTACAATATCCACACCCCGGAGGGGAGAGAACTCTTCCCCCGGCTGCTGGCGGCCTACGGGGCGGAGATCGGGCCGACGCCGATGATCTTCCTCGGCGAGACGGCGATGGTCGGGGATGTCTTCTCCGGGCTGGGAGCGGAACCGGTCTCGCGGCGGGGCCGGGAGCGGGAAGCGGCCCTGGAAGAGGCGGTCGTCCGGGCGATCTCGGAAGGAACCGCCTCGCCGCTCGAACGCCTGGAGGCGTCGTCCGCCGAGATTATCCTCTTCACCATTCCCGGCGATCCGGAGGGGGCCGGGCTGGAGCGCCGGGCCCGGCGTCTGGTCCGGGAGCACCCCCGCCTGGCACTGGAGATCTACGACCTCTCCGACCCGGCCGAAGAAGGGCGGCTCAGGAGGCTGCAGCGGATGCTCGACCTCCCCGGAGATCCCCCCGCCCTCTTCCTCGGCGATCTGGCCCTGATCGGCGACATCCTCTATATCGGCCGACGGGGGGCGGAAGTCTTCACCGACCCCGGGGAGATCCGCGACCGCCTGGAAGACTACGCCGGCCGGGCAGCCCGGGAGGGGGTCGCCTCCCCCCTCCAGCGGCTCCAGCTCCGGGAGCGGATCACCCTCTGGGCGGTGATCGGGGCGGCCCTGCTCGACTCCCTCAACCCCTGCGACGTCGCCCTGATGCTGCTGTTGATGGGGACCCTGATCGTCCTCGGGCAAAAGATGAAGGTCCTGAAAGCCGGGCTGGCCTTTATCGCCGGGGTCTACATTACCTACTTCCTGATGGGGTTCGCGGTTTACACTCTCCTGGGGGCAACGGTGGGAACCCGGGGATTCCGGGTCGCCTTCCTCTACGTCGTCTCATCTATGGCAATCCTGATCGGACTCTGGCAGATGAAGGACCTCTTCTGGTACGGAAAATGGTTCACAATCGAAGTCCCGGAACGCTGGAAGCCCCGGGCGAAGAAGCTGGCTGCCTCGGTGACTTCAGTCCCCGGGGCGTTCGTAATCGGGGCCCTGGAGTCGCTCTTCCTCGCCCCCTGCACCTCCGGTCCCTACCTGGCGATCCTCACCCTCCTCTCCCAGACCACCGAGCGGCGGGAAGGGGTCGGGCTGCTGCTGCTCTACAACTTCTTCTTCGTCCTCCCCCTGATCGTCCTCGCCTTCGCGGTTCATTTCGGCTACACCACCACCGCCCGGGCGGAACGCTGGCGGCAGCGGGGAACGGGAAAGATGCACTTCATCACTGGGCTGGTGATGTTCCTCCTCGGCGCCGGGATGATCGCCGGGCTCCTGACCGGGATATTGTGATGGAGAAACTGTCTCGATTTGATATTCTCTTTCGACTATGCGAGCCCTGATTTTCGGCAACAGGTATTTCCAGTTCAACGAGAGCGTCGGCGACGCTTTCCGGGCGCTGGGCTGGGCGGTCTCGATACTCGATTACCGGGACGCCGCGATCGAAAAAACCTCATCGCTCAACCCCTACCGGAAGAGGAAATACCGGGCCCGGTTCGAGGAGATCGACCGGACCCTGGCGGCGGCGATCGAGGCCGGGAAACCCGATATCTTCTTTACCTTCTCGGGAAATGTCATCCTGCCCGCCCGACTCCGGTGGATGAAAGAGCGGGGCTTGAAACTCGTCCTCTACCTGCTCGACAGCATCCACACCCTCCCCACCACCCGAAGCGGGCTGGAATTTTACGACCTGGTTTACGCCTACGAACCGACCGACATCCCCTTTATCGCCGCCAGCAACCCCCGGACGGCTTACCTCCCCCCCGGTTACAACCCCGACTTTTACCGCCCGCTGGCCGGCAAGGAAAAAATCTACGACATCGCCTTCGTGGGGACCCCCTACGGCGGCCGCCTGGGACTTTTGAACTGCCTGCTCAAGGGGGCGGGCCGACTGGACCTCCGGGTCGCCCTGGTCGGTAAGTACTGGCACCGGGGTCCGCGGCACCGGATCTTCAAGCTCCGCTACCCCTCCATCTACCGCTACGTTTTGAAAAACGGGACCCTGACTCCTCCGGAGGTCAACCGGCTCTACAACCAAAGCCGGATCGTCCTCAACCATCACTTCATCGCCGATGGAACCGGGGTCAACCCCCGCCTCTTCGACATCGCCGGCTCCTCCTCTTTCCAACTGGTCGATGAACGGGGAAAACTGGCGGAGATGTTCGCCCCGAGTTCCGAGGTCGAGACTTACTCCTCGGTCGAAGAACTGGTCGAGAAGGCGCGGTATTATCTTGACCACCCGCGGGCGGCGAAAGAAATCGGCCGGGCCTCCGGGGAGCGGGCGCGAAAAGAGCACACCTACCTCCACCGGGTCCGGCGGATTCTCGCCGACCTGGCCCGCCCCCCGGAAATCTTGTGAGAACGCGATTGCTTGAAATGATCGGGGTTCGCCGAACGCCGGCGGCGGACCCGGCGCCCCCCGGGGAGACCTTCGAGGGGAAGGTTTTCATCTGTCCCCCCGCCGGGCCGACCGAGGTCAACATCGCCCTCTCCCTCTTCCCGATTCCGGGGAGCGGCCGCCCGCCCGGGGATTACTTTGCCCTCTACCGGATCCGGGACTGGGGGACCGGGCTGGAGGCCCTCCTCCGGGGGATCGGGGAGACGGCCGGGCCCAAGTTCGGGATCGAGCTTCCGGCGGACTTCGCCGCGGCCTGGGATGAGGCCCTGGTGGCCCGCTGCCGCTGCCGGCTCCGGGACCGCCGAACCGGGAAGAGCTATCGGGAACTGAGACCCCGCTCGGTCTTCGAGATTCTCCGGGAGGATCCGCCAAGCCGGGGCCGGGTCCGGGAGATTGAGGACCTGGCCCGGCCGGAGATCGACTCCTGGTCGAAACCGGTCTTCGTCTCCGCCGGGGTCCTGGCCGCAATGGGGGTCGCCGTCGAGCCGGAAACCTGCCGGCTCCTTGACGGCGCCCGCCGGATCGCCGCTTTCGCCCTCCTGGGGAGAGAGGAGTTCGAGGCCGGGCTGGTGATGACGAAAGAGGAATACGATGGGCTCAGCTGAATCGGTCGACATCCTCCTGGTCACCCGCGACCGGCGGCGGTACCTGGAAAGGACACTGGCCCATCTCCTCGCTGACGACTATCCCTTCCGGCTCTACCTCTGGGACAACGGCTCCCGGGACGGATCGGCGGAGATCCTCGCCGGGCTGGAGGATCCCCGGGTGGCGGCCCGGCACTTCTCCCGGGAGAACCGGGGCCAACGGGAGCCCTTTCTCTGGTTTCTCGACCGGGGCGAGGGCGACCTGGCGGGGAAGATCGACGACGACATCCTCGTCCCCCCCGGCTGGATCGGGCGGATCGCCCCGCTGCCGCGGAGGGAGAAGCGCTTCGGACTGCTCGGCTGCTGGACTTTCCTTCCCGGGGACTGGGACGAGGAACTGGCCCGCCCGAAGATTGTCGAGCTGGCCGGGGTCCGGGTCTTCCGCAACCTCTGGATCGGGGGGGCCGCCTGGCTGGCCCGGAAGGAACATCTCCGCCGCTACCTCGCCCCGCCCGGGGATTACGGAGTCCCCCTCGACCAGTACCGGATGACCGACGACGGGCTGGTCAACGGCTACCCCCTGCCGCTGATGATCGCCCGCCACCTCGACGACCCCCGCGACCCCGAATACCGGGAAGCGGGGACCGGCGCCCTCTCGGCCACCGCGTCCCGGAAACGGTTTAAATTTCCCGAAGACTACGGCCGCTGGATCGCCAACGACGCCCGGAAAATCCTCACCGAACCGCTGTCCGCCCAGCTCGCGCGCTACCGCCTCCGGCGCGACCCCACGACCTGGGGAACCTTTCGCCGCTTCCTCCGCAAGCTGTCCGCCCGGCCGGTCTAAAATTCGAGCCGGGTCATCCGGTAGATGGCGGCGCGGGATCCGGAATCCCCATCGATCTCGGGGCTGTAAAATTCCCAGACCTTCTCTCCTTCCGAGGTGACCTCGAAGACGTAGCCGGAGTTGCTCTCGGTGATCAGGGTGTTACCCCCGTCCAGCCGCTGAGCACCGCCCCGGGTGGCGGTGAAGAACTTCTCCGGCGGGGAGGCGGCGTACTCCCAGACGATCTCCCCGGCGGCGGGGTCGAGCTCGATGACCCGGGACCAGCCCCGGAAGTAGCCGTTG
>JAVCCZ010000027.1 GCA_030765265.1 Candidatus Erginobacter occultus | reverse complement strand
TCCCGACCTGGTCCTGGCCACCCGGGAAGGCAACAGTCCGGAGACGGTCTCCCGGCTGAGGGGACTGGGGCTCGAGGTCTTTGTCTTCTCCGAGTCGCCGGATTTCGCGGCCTATTTCTCCTTTCTGAAAGAGCTGGGCCTTCTCCTCGGCCGTTCGGAGGCCGCCGCCGGCCTGGTCGGGGAGTTGAAGAAAACACTGGAAGGGGTCCGGGATCATTCCTCTTCCGCCTCCCCGGTACCGGTTTTTATTCAGATCGGGGTCCAGCCCCTGATCACCGCCTCCCGCGCTACCCTGATCGGGGAGATGATCGAGGTCGCCGGGGGGGAGAATATCGCGGCCGGTCTCTCTTCGCGCTACCCGGTCTTCAGCCGGGAGCGGGTCCTGGCTGAAGACCCCGCGGTGATCATTGTTGCCGCGATGGGGAGCGAGGCCGAGGAGGCGATGGCTTACTGGCGTCGGTTCCCGGAACTGCGGGCGGTGAAGAACCGCCGGGTTTATCTCCTTGACCCCGATACCGTCTGCCGTCTCGGACCCCGCCTTGGTGAAGGGCTGGAGTTGATCAGGCTGTTTGTGACCGGCTCCGCCGGAGGAGGGGGAGAGGGAGGATGAGAAATATGCGGCGGATTAATAGTTTCTTTCTCGTTTTGGCCGCGGTCACGGCCGCTGTCGTGATCCTGGCACTCTCGATCGGGACCGTCTCCTTCAGCCCGGCCCGGGTCCTCAGGATGACCGCCTCCGCGATTTTTGGGGCGGAAGATTCTTCCCTGGAGGCGGTGATCCTGCTCCGCCTCCGCCTCCCCCGGGTGATATTGGGATTGATCGTCGGCGGGGGGCTGGCGGTGGCCGGGGTGATCTTCCAGGGGATCTTCCGCAACCCGCTGGTCGAGCCCTATACCCTCGGGGTCTCCGGCGGGGCGGCTCTCGGGATCAGTCTCGCCTTCATCCTCGGGCCCCTCTTCCCCCGCTTCACCCTCCCCCTCTTCGGCTTCGCCGGCGCCTGGCTGGCGGTCTCAACGGCTTACGCCATCGCCCGCCGTCGGCGTTTTCTCCGGATCCCCTACCTGCTATTGATCGGGGTGATGATCTCGTTTATCTCCTCCGCCCTGATTATGCTCCTGCTCTCGGTGGCCGATCTCCACCGCTTCCGGGCGGTGATCTACTGGACGATGGGATCGCTCGACTCCGCCGACCCCGTTCTCCTCTGGTTCGCGATCCCGGTGATCGTCCTTGGCTCGGCGGCCGCTTTGACCCGGGCCTGGACCCTGAACGCGCTGGAACTGGGGGAGGAGGGGGCGATCGGACTCGGGGTCCGGCTCCGCCGCGACCAGAGGCAGCTCTTCTTCCTCGGATCGCTGCTGGCCGGAACGGCGGTGGCGGCGGCCGGGGTGATCGGATTTGTCGGCCTGGTCGTCCCCCACGTCGTCCGGCTCTTTCTCGGCAACGACCACCGCCTGACCATCCCGGCCTCCTTTCTCGCCGGGGGAACGTTCCTCGTCTTCTGCGACCTGATCGCCCGGACCGTCCGGTCCCCGGCCGAACTGCCGGTCGGCGTGGTTACCGGGATCATCGGGGGGAGCCTCTTTATCTACTTCCTGGCCTCCGGAAGGGGGAGGGGGGAGCAGTGAGTAGTAAACAGTAAGCAGTCGATTACCGTTTTCAGACAACGCAACACAATGCTTTCAATGCCGGACACAGCGCAAAATACCACGGAACTCCTATCGGTCCGGAACGTTGGCGCCGGATATGGGAAGGAGGAGATCCTGCGGGGATCGATTTCTCGATCCGCCGGGGAGAGTTCATCGGCCTGGCCGGGCCCAACGGCTCGGGGAAGACCACCCTGGTCCGGGTGATTTCCTCGGTGCTGCCTCCCCGGCAGGGGCAGCTGCACTACCGGGGCCGGCCCTTCGGGGAGTGGCCGCCCGGGGAACTGGCCCGCCTGAGGGCGGTCGTCCCCCAGAACCGGGGCGGAGAGATCGACCTTCCGGTTGAGGACCTGGTCCTCCTCGGCCGGCTCCCCTATTTCCGGCCCCTCCAGTGGCGGGCCGCCCGGGCCGACCGGGAGGCGGTTGCCCGGGCCCTGGCGGCGACGGCGACGGAATCCTTCCGGAAGACCAACTTCGGCGAGCTGAGCGGGGGCGAGCAGCAGCGGGTCCTGATCGCGATTGCCCTGGCCCAGGAGCCGGAGCTGCTGATCCTCGACGAACCGACCCTCCACCTCGACCTCGGCTACCAGCAGGAGATCTTTCGGCTCTTGCGTCGTCTCCACCGGGAGGGGGGGATGACTATATTGGCGGTCCTTCACGACCTCAATCTGGCCTCCGTTTACTGTGACCGGCTGGTCTTTCTTCAGGAAGGAAAAATCTGGAAAGACGGCCCGGCCAAGGATCTGATCACCCGGGAAAATCTCTCCCAACTCTACCGGGCCCGGCTCGAGGTTATTCCCCACCCGGAGACCGGCCGCCCGCTCTTCTTCCCCTCCATTTAGCGGGATTAATCCGGATTTCTCATATTATTACGTCTCGCTAAACAATGGGTGAATTATGTGTCGCCCCCTGCGGGAGCTTTCTAAAGTTTTTCGCAATTAAATACCACGGGCTGACGCCCGTGGCTAAGAATGTATCGCCCGCTGCGCGGGCTGCTGGCATGAAAGCAGTATGGAACCGGTCTAAATAGCCCCCGCAGGGGGCGAAACTCAAATAGCCACGGGCGTCTCAAAGATCCGGCTTCAGACGGAAGCCCGTGAAACAAACGGTAAAATAGATTTTCCAGCCCTGCCGGTTCTGGTCGAGTAGGGATACGAGTACGATTAAGCCCCCGCAGGGGGCGATACTTCTTGTAGCCACGGGCGTCAGCCCGTGGAAAACAATGTTGCGAATTAATTATTAAGCCCCCGCAGGGGGCGACACAATTTAGATCTTTCTGGAGTTGATTTCCGGAAAATTGTTTCCTCCGGTTTTGGGGTTCTGGATGTATAATCATCACCACCCGTTGCGGGGACAGAACTCAAACACTACAATTTTTCGCAGAAAATATTTCAATGTACGAAGTGTTCATAGAGACGAGTATCTCCTCCGCCCATTGTCTGGACGGCTACCCGGGTCCCTGCGCCCGGGTCCACGGGCACAACTGGCGGATCAAGGCGGTGGTCTCCTGTCGGGAGCTGGACGAACGGGGTTTCGCGGTCGATTTCCAGGATTTAAAAGAGCAGGTGGAAGAGATCTGTTCCCGGCTCGATCACCGGGAACTCAACCGGCTTGACGCTTTCCGGGACGAAAACCCGACCGCCGAGAACCTGGCCCGGCACATCTACCGGGAACTGAGTTCCCGGTTCACCGACGGCCGGATCCGGATTGCCCGGGTCGAGGTCCGGGAGACCTCGGATAGCGGGGCGGTTTATCGGGAATAGGGGTATGCTCCGGGTCAGCGAGATTTTTTTCAGCCTCCAGGGCGAGTCAACCTTTGCGGGGCTGCCCTGCGTCTTCGTCCGGCTGGCCGGGTGCAACCTGGACTGTTCCTACTGCGATACCCTGTACGCCCGGGAGGGGGGAGAAACGCTATCCCGGGAAACGATCTTCAGCCGGCTGGAGGAGTATCCCAGCCGGCTGATCGAGATCACCGGGGGGGAGCCGCTGTTCCAGGAGGAAACCCCGGCCCTGGCCGCCGAACTGGCCGATCGAGGTTGGGAGGTTTTGGTCGAGACCAACGGCTCGCTGGATATCTCCGTTCTCGACCCCCGGGTGGTCCGGGTTATGGATCTGAAATGCCCCTCGAGCGGGGAGACGGAGAAGATGCGCTGGGAAAACCTGGATCATCTCACCCCGCGCGACGAGGTGAAGTTTGTGGTCGACGGCCGGGAGGATTATCTCTGGGCGAAGGGGGTGGTCGAGGAGCGGCTCCCCGCCGGCCCGGCGGTCCTCTTCTCCCCGGCCGCCGGGTCGCTCCCCCCGTCCGGCCTGGCCGCCTGGATCCTGGAAGACGGTCTCGCGGTCCGGCTCCAGATCCAGCTCCAGAAAATCATCTGGCCGGAGGAGGAGAGAGGGGTATAGCACTTCGCTATCGCTATCGAGTCTTCGGTAAGGCTTGGCCCGAGAAAACCCAAGTTCAACCAGCAAGAGGAATAATATGACCATCGAAACATTTCCCAATAAGTTTCCCCGGCGGGATTACACCATCACCATCCGGATCCCGGAATATACCTCGGTCTGCCCGATCACCGGCAACCCCGACTTCGGGACCATCACCGTCGAGTACGTTCCGGACAAGCTCTGCCTGGAGCTGAAATCTCTCAAGCTTTACTTCTTCGGCTTCCGCGACCGCGGGGTCTTCTACGAGAGCCTGGTCAACGAGGTTCTCGACGACCTGGTCGCCGCCGCCGCTCCCCGGCGGATGACCGTGACCGGGGACTTCACCCCCCGGGGCGGGATCACCTCGACCGTGGTTGCCGGGTACGTCAAGCCCTCCCGGGGGAAGAAGAGATGACCTCCGACCTGGCGGTCTGCCTGGTCAGCGGCGGCCTCGACAGCGGCGTTGCGGCAGCGCTGGCCGGGCGGGAGTACCGCCTGGCCCTCCTCCACTGCAACTACGGCCAGCGGACCGAGGGGCGGGAATTGCAGGCCTTCCACGACCTGGCCGATTACTTCGCCGTCCCCGAAAAGCTGCGGCTGGTCGTCGACCTCGACCACTTCCGGCGGATCGGCGGCTCCAGCCTGACCGACCGCGCCCGGGGAATTCCGGCCGGAGAGCCCGGTCCGGGGGAGGTCCCCTCGACCTACGTCCCCTTCCGCAACGCCAACCTCCTGGCCCTGGCCGTATCCTGGGGGGAGGTGATCGGCGCGAAGCGGGTCTTTATCGGGGCGATGGAGGAGGACTCCTCCGGATATCCCGACTGCCGGGAGGATTTTTTCCGGGTTTTCAACCTGGCGATCGAACTCGGCACCGGCCCCGGCTGCGAAATCCGGGTCGAGACCCCGCTGATCCACCTGGCCAAGGCGGAGGTGGTCCGCCGGGGGCTGGAGATCGGCGCCCCTCTCCATCTGACCTGGTCGTGTTACGTCAGCCCCGGGCCCGAACCCTGCGGCCTCTGCGCCAGCTGCCGCCTGCGGGCCCGAGGATTTCAGGAGGCCGGGGTCTCCGACCCGGCCGGGGGAGGGTCCGTCAGTGAGTGATTCAGTCCTTCAGCCCGGCCGGCCCGGTTTCACCTTCCGCCGCCCGGTCCGGCTGGTCTCCACCCAGGCGGGGCTGGAAGAGCTCTGCCGGGAACTTCTGGCCGAGGAGATCATCGCCCTCGACGTCGAGACCACCCTCGACTGGGGGACCCTCTGCCTGGCCCAGGTGGCCACCGGGGATTACAACGCGGTGATCGACGTCTTCGAACTCGACGATCTCACCCCCCTCTTCCTGGTCCTGGAGGATCCGTCGATCGGAATAATAATCCACAACGCCCGGTTCGAGCAGTCGATCCTGGGGAAACTCGGCTGCCGGATCACCTCGGTCTTCGACACCCTCACCATCTCCCGCCGCCTCCGCGGCTACCGGATCCCCGGCGGCCACAGCCTGGGAGCGGTCTGCCGGAGGGAACTGGCGATCGAGCTCGACAAGAGCTATCAGACCTCCGACTGGTCCCGCCGCCCGCTCTCCAACGCCCAGCTCAACTACGCCGCCCTCGACGCCGAGGTCCTGATCGACCTCCACCGGAACTTTCAGGGGGAAATGGATTAAGCCGGATTACTCGAAAGAGATCTGTCAGCGCGAGGATGGGGAATGAGAAATTCCGGGATCGATAAAAATGTCAGGATCGCGAAAGAACTTGCCTCGCGCGGCCGGCTCCGCTACAGTTTTTTAATTGATCCGGCCCGGGTAAACTCCAAACAACGCCGGTGATCGGCCAGATTGATGTCCGGCCGGAAAAGTTTAAGCTGATGGCGGAATTTCAGATGAAGAAAAAAATTATCCCATCACGGCGGACCGCCAAGATCACTTACGCGGTCCGCGATGTCATCCTTCTGGCCGAAGCGGCCGCCCGCCAGGGGAAGGAGATGACGTATCTCAATATCGGCGATCCCAATATCTTCGACTTCAAGACTTCACCGGAGATCATCGCCGCCGTCCACCAAGCGATGCTGGCCAACCGGAACGGCTACGCTCCCTCCTCGGGGATTGAGGCGGCCCGGGAGGCGATCCGGGAAAACAGCCGCCGCAAGGGGATCGGCCCGATCCGGGACGTCTTCGTCACCACCGGGGCCTCGGAGGCGATCGATATCTGCCTGACCGCCCTCCTCAACCCGGGAGATAACGTCCTGATCCCGGCCCCCGGCTACCCGCTCTACAGCGCCATCATCCACAAGCTGGAGGCCGAACCGAGGTTCTACTACCTCGACGAGGATAATGGCTGGCAGCCCGACCTCGAGGATATCGCCTCCCGGATCGACGATCGCACCCGGGGGGTCGTGGTCATCAACCCCAACAACCCGACCGGGGCGGTTTACCGGGAGGAGGTACTGCGGGGGATCATCAAGCTGGCCCGGGAGAACGACCTCCTGATCTTCTCCGACGAGATTTACGACAGCCTGATCCTGGACGACGGGGTGAAGCATATCGCCACCGCCTCGCTCGATCCCGAAGCGGCGGTGATCACCCTCAACGGCCTCTCCAAGAATTATCTCGCCCCCGGTTTCCGGATCGGCTGGGGGATCGCCAGCGGGGCTGAGGAGCTGATGGGCGATTACCTGGAGGCGGTCAACAAGCTGTTACGAGCCCGGCTTTCTGCCAGCCATCCCGTCCAGTGGGCGATCCGTCCCGCCCTGGAAGGGGTCCAGGACCACCTGGTCGAGGCTCGGGAAAAGCTGTCCCGGCGCCGGGATATCACGGTGGAGATGCTCAACGCCATCGATGGGATCAGCTGTGTCAGCCCCGAGGGGGCTTTTTACGCCTTCCCCCGGCTGGAGATCCCGGGCAGCGACGCAGAGTTTGTCGGGGAGTTGATCAAGTCGACCGGGGTGGTGGTGGTGCCGGGAAGCGGTTTCGGCCAGCGGCCGGGGACCAGCCACTTCCGGGTCGTCTTCCTGGCTCCGGAAGAGGTCCTGGAGCGGGCTTACCGGGCGATCGGCCGCTTTATGGAAAGCTACCTCGCGAAGTAACCCCGCGGTGACGGGTTCCAATACCATATTAGTTCTCTACATCTCCGTGGGGCAGGGGCACCGGCGGGCGGCCCTGGCGCTCCAGGAGGCGCTCCGGGAAGAGGATCCATTTCTCCGGATCGTCGGCCTCGACTTGCTGGAACTCTGGCCCTCCGGGATCGCCCGCCTGGTGGTATTTCTCTACCGGCTCCTGGTCCGGACGGCGCCGGGGATCTGGGCTTATCTCTACGATCGGCGGGGGGTGAAGGCGCGTCTGGACGGTTCGCTTCGGGTATTTCATCGGCTGATCCGCCGGCGGTTCCAGAAGCTGATCGAGGAACTCGCCCCCGCCGCAGTGGTCTGCACCCAGGCTTTCCCCTGCGCCCTGGCGGCTCAGTGCCGGTTTCGTTTACCGCCCGGGTTCACCCTGGTTGCGGTCCCCACCGATTTCCGGGTCCACGCCTACTGGATCTATCCGGAAGTGGATCTTTATCTGTTGCCCTCCCGGGAGAGCGTGGAGGAATTGTCCGCCCGGGGAGTCGATCCGGAGCGGATCGTGGAAACCGGAATTCCCGTCCGGCCGGGGTTCAGCCGGACTCTGGACCCGGACCGGATGAAGAGGAAGTACGGTCTGCCGCCCGAACTGCCGGCCGTGCTCCTGATGGGGGGAGGGGAGGGGACGGTCCCCCTGGAGCGGCTGGTCCTGGCGCTGGATACCAGCGAAGAGAAGTTTCAGGTGGCGGCGCTGGCCGGGAGAAATCGCAAACAGTATCTCCGTCTCCAGTCTCTCCGGGGCCGGCTGGGCCGACCCCTGACGGTATTCGGATTTACCGACCTGGTCGAGGAGTTGATGGCGGCGGTGGAGGTGATCGTGACCAAGCCCGGGGGGCTGACCACCGCCGAGGCGCTGGCAAAAAGATTGCCCCTGGTCCTGATCGACCCGCTGCCCGGCCAGGAAGACCTCAACGCCCGATTCCTCGGCGGGCACGGAGCGGCCATCCCGGCCGGGGACTATGCCGGGGCGGCCGCGGCGGCGGTGAAGCTGCTGTGGGACGGGGCCCTCCGGGAACGGATGCTGGCGGCGATGGAGCGGATCCGGAAACCGGACGCCGCCCGGGACGCCGCCCGGATAATAATTTCGTCCCTTGGCGGAACCGTCCGCGAAGGATAAGGTTTAAACAGGCCTCCGGGATATCCGCCGACCACTTGCCGGCTTTTTCCCGAGGCGGTATTGCCATCACCCGCTCAACCGCGGTTAAACAGAATAATGATCAGGTATTATCTTTTCGAGTTGCTCCGGTTCGTGGTTCACCTGATCCCGCCCCGGCTGGCTTACGGGATCGGGGCTTTCCTCGCCGAGGCGACTTATCTCTTCTCTCGGCAAAGCAAGCCCAACCTCCGGGCCAACCTGGTCCGGGTTCTGGGCTATCTCGGGGAGGAGACCGCAAGCCGGGAGGCGAAAAAGCGGATCCGGATTCTGGTCCGGAAGAACTTCCGCAACTTCTCCTACTACCTGATCGATTTTTTTCGGTTTTCCCGTTTCGACGCCGAGGCGATGAAGCGTCTGGTCAGCTTCGAGGGACTGAAGAACGTGGAAGCCGCCCTGGCCGGGGGGAAGGGGGCTTTGGGTGTGACCGCCCACGTGGGGAACTGGGAACTGGGGGGGATGATGCTGGCACTGGCCGGTTACCCGGTCAACGCGATTGCCCTCTCCCACCAGAATACCCGGCTCAACCGCCTCTTCGTCAACCAGCGGGGTTTGACCGGGATGAAGGTGATCCCGGTCGGCTGGGCCGCCCTGAGAAGCTTGCGGGTTCTGAAGGCGAACGAACTGGTCCTGATCCTGGGGGATCGGGACGTCACCGAACGGGGGGTCGAGGTCGAGTTCTTCGGTCGGCCGGTCCAGATTCCCCGGGGGCCGGCCGGGCTGGCCGCCCGGTCGGGGGCGGCGGTCTTTTTCGGCTACCTGGTCCGGGAATCGACCCACCGCTACCGGGCGGTTTTCCGCCCGCCGCTCGAATTTGACCGGGGAGCGGAGCGGGAAATCCGGGAAGATCAGATTATTCGGGGTCTGGTCCAAGAGATGGAAGAGTGTATTGCCGCCCACCTCGACCAGTGGTATATGTACTACCCGCTCTGGCCCTAATCGCTATCGGGATCGCTATCGCTATCGGGATCGAGGTTTTTATCCGGATAAAAGGTTCTCTGATTCGATAGCGATTGCGATTTGCTTCAACAGATTTTACCAGACTTGGCAAATGGAAAATTCCGAAAAGAACAGAATCGGTATTTTGATCCCGGCCTTTAACGAGGAGGCCGGGGTGGCGGAGGCGGTGAAGGGATCCCGGAAGTTTGCCGGCCGGGTCTTAGTGGTCGATGACGGCTCCGCCGACCGGACCGGGAAAGCGGCGGCCGCCGCCGGGGCGGAGGTGATCCGCCACCCGGTCAACCGGGGGAAGGGGGCGGCCCTGCGGACGGGGCTGCGGGCCCTGGCCGAGAGGGGCTGTGACCCGGTGATTATCCTCGACGGCGACGGCCAGCACGATCCGGCCGAGATCCCGGCCTTCCTCGACGAGGCCAGCCGGAGCGGGGCGGAAATCGTGGTCGGCAACCGGATGAGTTCGGCCGAGGGGATGCCTTTCGTCCGCTACTGGACCAACCGGACGATGTCGGCGATCATCTCCCGGCTGGCCGTCCGGAAAGTCCCGGACACCCAGTGCGGTTACCGGCTGCTCTCCGCGGCGGCGATCGATAAGCTCACCTTTGCTACCAGTAACTATGATACCGAGTCGGAGATGCTGATCGAGGCCGGGAGAAAGGGGATCAGGATCTCCTCCGTTCCGGTTCGGACGATCTACACCGGCCAGGTCTCGAAGATCCGCCCGGGAAGGGACACGGTTCGTTTCCTCCGCCTCCTGCTCCGGACGCTCTTCCCGGGGAAAGAATAATTTTAACTCTCTTTGTGTCTTGGTAGTTCAAATTTATTCGGCTAAGGTAAGGTATGGGATTAGAAGAGGCAAACGTACTGGCTGAGCGCCTCAGGAAGGAGATGGTCGCCCGACAGCTGGAACCGCGGAGGATCCGGGATGAGCGGGTGTTGGCGGCGTTCCGGGAGGTTCCCCGGCACCTCTTCGCCCCCGGGGCCGGGTTGAGCGAGGCTTACGCCGACCACCCGCTCCCGATCGGGGAGGGGCAGACCATCTCCCAGCCCTATATGGTGGCGCTGATGACCCAGTGCCTGGGTCTGACCGGGGAGGAGAAAGTCCTCGAGATCGGGACCGGCTCCGGCTACCAGGCGGCGATCCTATCCCGGCTGGCGGCCGAGGTTTACACCGTGGAGCGGGTGGCCTCGCTGGCCGAACGGACCGGCGAGCTTTTCCGGCGGCTGGGCTACGAAAATATCTCGGTCCGGGTCGGCGACGGAACCCTCGGTTGGCCCGAGTTCGCCCCCTTTGACGCGATTATCGTCACCGCCGGTTCCCCCGGCGTCCCCCCGCCGCTGGTCGAACAGCTGGCCGAAGGGGGAAAACTGGTGATCCCGGCCGGGAGCGGCTACTCCCAGCGCCTCCTGGTCCTGGAGCGGAGGGGGGAGAAGATCATCCAGCGCGACGAGGGAGGCTGTGTCTTTGTTCCCTTGATCGGGGAGTACGGGTGGAAGCAAAAACGCTGAGCTACCAAGAACAATCGCTATCGCTATCGGGATCGCTATCGCTATCGGAACAAGGCCCCCGGCCAATCGATCCCGATAGCGATAGCGATCCCGATAGCGATTAAGGACAGGAGAAAACTATGAATAAGGGACAGGAGCGATCGTTGAAAGAAGTATTCACAACTATTATCCGGGGGATGTGTATGGGAGTCGCCGACGCCATCCCCGGGGTCAGCGGGGGAACGATCGCCCTGATCCTCGGTTTTTACGACCGGTTGATCGATTCGATCTCCGACCTGATCCGGCTGGTTAAATCCCCCGGCGACCCGGCCACCCGGGAAAAATTTGTCCGGGCCCTCTCCTTCCTCCTTCCCCTGGTCATCGGGATCGGGATCGCGCTCTTTGTCGCCACCCGGCTCCTGGTCGGCAAGGCCTACGCCGGCGAGGCCGGCCTGGCCGAGTTGACCCTGGAGGCCGGCCGCCGGGTTCTCGCCCTGGCCCCGCCCCCCGGCCTCCTGATCGATCCCCGGACCGCCCCCTACGTCTTCGCATTCTTCTTCGGCCTGGTCTTCTGGTCGATCCAGGACCCCTGGAAGAAGCGGCGGGAGAAGAAACCGCTGGATTTGGCCCTGTTTCTCCTCGGGGCCATCCCCCCGGCCGCGTTAGTCATCCTCCCCGGGCTCCAGATCCCGGTCCATCCCCTGACCTTGCTCGGCGCTGGAGCGATGGCGATCAGCGTGATGCTTCTCCCGGGGATCAGCGGCAGCCTGGCCCTGCTGGTGATCGGGATGTACCAGCCGGTCTCCTCGGCGGTCCACGAGCGGGAATACGCCACCCTGGGCGTCTTTGTTTTGGGGATGCTGGCCGGGCTGTTGATCTTCATCCCCATCCTCCGCCGGATCCTCCACCGCTACCACGACCGGACGATGGCGGTCTTGAGCGGCCTGATGGGGGGAAGCCTGCTCGCCCTCTGGCCCTGGAAGGCCCACTATATGCCGAAATTGATCCCTCAC
The DNA here is from genome assembly GCA_030765265.1 of Candidatus Erginobacter occultus. Classification (GTDB taxonomy): domain Bacteria; phylum Auribacterota; class Erginobacteria; order Erginobacterales; family Erginobacteraceae; genus Erginobacter; species Erginobacter occultus. Next base: position 299 of record JAVCCZ010000027.1, on the reverse strand, counting down.
TGGGGGAATATGAGTCCCCAGTTCCCCCAAGGCTGGCAGACGGTTCTCGGCTGCCTCCTGGTCGCTGTGATCGGGGGGGCGGTGATCGCCCTCGCCCGCCGCCTGGCCCCGCTCGATTTACCCCGGGCGGAAACAAATGTCCCTTGACAAACCGGCGCCGATCCCTTATCCCGTAAGCGGTCTTTTATAGTCCGGGGCGTAGCGCAGTCCGGCTAGCGCGCACGGTTCGGGTCCGTGAGGCCGGCGGTTCGAATCCGCCCGCCCCGATAGTCCCGGCGGGGGAGCAAGGCTCCCCCGCC